>JAGQSN010000064.1:0-6739 GCA_020439555.1 Acidimicrobiales bacterium
GGGTTCTGCGTCGCGATCACGAGGAAGGGATCCGGTAACACGTGGGTGGTGCCGTCGACGGTCACATGGCCCTCGGCCATCGCCTCGAGCAGCGCCGACTGGGTTCGCGGTGTCGCGCGGTTCAACTCGTCCACGAGGACGACGTTGTTGAACAGCGGCCCTGGTCGGAAGATCCAATCCCGGCTGTCCTCGTCCAGGTAGGTGACGCCGGTCAGGTCCGACGGCAGGAGGTCCGGTGTGCCCTGGATACGGCCGAACGTTCCGCCCAGGCTCGCGGCGAGGGACTTGGCGAGGAGCGTCTTGCCGACTCCTGGAATGTCCTCGAAGAGGACGTGGCCACCCGATGCGAACGCTGCCGCGGCCAGGCGGATCGGATGGGGGTCGCCCAGCACCACCGTGGATACCTGCTGAACCAGCGCGGTGATCGCGTCGGTGTGCGACACCTGCCGGTCGGACGTGGCCACCAGTTGTTCGGGTGTGGGCGAAGAGATCAGTTCGTCAGTGGTCCGCTCCATCGGGCGAGTGTTCCACACCGAACTTCGAGGAATCCGTCAGCCGCGGGTACCTGTCGTACAGGAAGACGACGGTGACTGCCGCGAGGATCGCCATGGCAGGCTCGCTGCTGATGCGCGCCCTCGTCGCTCCGTAGACGGCGAGCGCCGTGACGAGCGTCATGAGGACGCCGCTTCCGAGGACCGAGAGTGACATCCAACTTCTCCTCCGTCCGAGCAGCACGGCTCCGACGGCAGCGAGTGGCATCAGCACCCAGTTCACGACGAATCCCACCCTCTGTGTCGGCCCGTGCGCCCCGATGCTCTCATCGAAGTCGATCGAGTGGTCGATCCGGAACAACCCAGCGGTCCTCAGGAGGCGGGCCGCGAGGACGGTCGGAAGGCGGCCCTTGTGGTCGCGGATGTACCGCTGTCCGACCTTGCGCAGCGCACGGTCGTTGTAGCCGTCGATGTGACCCTGGTCGAGGTTCTTCGGCCTTGCGAGCGACACGGTCATCACGCTTCCCAGTACGTCGCAGGTTCGGCCGAATGTTCCGAGGTCGACGCCGTAGTACGTCGCGTCGCAGTTGGATCCGACGAGGGTCACGCCGGCATTGGTGGACAAGGTCAGTTCACCGGTCGTGCGCTTCACGTGGATCAGCCAGGGTGCGACGACGAGCAGACCGCTCAACACCACGGCGGCTGCCAGCAGGAGGCGATGCCGACCCGTGCCACCGAACACGAACGCGAGTATCACGAAGAGGCCCATGAGGAGGGCAGCCTCGCTGCGGTCGAGGGCTGTCAGACCTGCCGCGGCGCCGGCGGCGATGCCCCAGGCGACGGTCTTCCGCTCCAGCGCGACATGCAGCAACAGCATGGCGATGGGGAGGAGGAAGAAGAACGAGGCCTCGCTCGCAGCAAAGCCGGCAGCCTGGAACCAAATCGGGTGCAAGGCGGCGATCAGGCCTGCCAGCAGGCCGACGCGTCGTCCCGCGATCCGTCGCCCCAGCAACGCTGTCGCCCCCACCGCGAGAGCGTCGAGGATCGAGAAGATCGCGCGGAACGCATTCCAGGAGTCGAGACCTACGAGGCGCAACGAGGCGAGGAACGCGCTCTGGAAAGGTGGGTGGGCGATGCTCGGTACGAGTCGCTCCGGGTCCTCCTTCGCCGACAGAAGTCTCAGGTCGGCCGGTCGGAACTGGAATCCGTGCCCTTCCGTGAGGGCTCGCGCGGTCGATTCGTAGGTGTCCGAGTCCATTCCCGTGGGAAGGTCGACCGCGATCGTGAAGGAGAACAGGATCCGCACGACGGCGGCGAGCACGACGACGGTCAGTAGCCCGAGTCGGAAGGTACGTTCCCGCCGGTCGGCAGCGCCATCGACCGCCGTGCCGCTCCGCACGTCCGCCTCTCCCATAACCGCAAGACCCTAACCAGGTGAGTGCGCGTCCGGCGTCCGGAACTCACCGACGTCGGTGACGCGGACGACGGCGCTACCCGCCTCGTTCGAAGCCGCAATGTCGATCTCGGCTTCGATGGACCAGGCTCGTTCTCCCGCCGGGTCGTCGAGGATCTGTCGCACGACCCAACGATCCGGGCCCTCCTGCACCTCCAACATCGCAGGGTTGCGCGCGTCGGGGCCGATGCCGATGTCGGCGTGCTCCGCGAAGTACGGGGCGAGGGACGCCTCCCAACGTTCTGCTGTCCAGCCGTCGTCGCCGCCGAGGTCGGCCAGTTCGGCCCAACGCTTCGCGGCGGCCAGTTCGACGCGACGGAACATCGCGTTGCGCACGAGCACCCGGAATGCCCGCGGGTTCTCCGTCAGCGGTCTCACCTGCTGCAGAAGCGGGTCGGTGCACACCTCCGGCCCAGGATTGCGGAGCGCCTCCCACTCGTCGAGGAGCGACGAGTCGACTTGGCGCACCAGCTCGCCGAGCCATTCGATCAGGTCCCATAGTTCGTCGGTCTTGGCGTCCATGGGCACCGTCCTCACCAGCGCCTTGTAGGCGTCGGACAGGTAGCGCAGCACGGTCCCCTCGGAACGGGCGAGGTCGTAGTGGCGAACGAAGTCGCCGAAGTCCATCGCTCGCTCGTAGAGGTCCCGCACGACGGACTTGGGGGAGAGCTCGTGTTCGGAGACCCACGGGTGCGCCTGCCGGTACACGTCGAACATCGGCACGAGCAGGTCCGCGAGCCGCTTCGGGTGCTCGACGTCCTCGAGTTCCGCCATCCGTTCGTCGTAGTCCATGCCTTGCGCCTTCATGGCGGCGACGGCTTCGCCGCGGGCCTTCTTCCGCTGGGCGACGAGTACGGGGCGCGGATCCTCCAGCACGGCCTCGAACACCGACAGCACGTCCAGCGGCCACGAGTCCGCTTCGGGATCGAGCAGATCGAGCGCGGCGAGCGCGAACGGGGCGAGTGGCTGGTCGAGGGCGAACTCGGCCTGGAGGTCGACGGTGACGCGCACGGTCCGGCCCTGGTCGTCGGGTGCGTCCAACTCCTCGATCACGCCCCCGTCGCGCAGAGCGGCCTCGATCTCGGCCGCCCGGAGGCGGTGGCGTTCCTTCGCCGCGTCGGTCTCGTAGCTGGTCCCGATCAGGTGATCGAGAGCGGCGCGTCCGTCGCCGGGGCGGTCGAGAAGGTTGAGAACCATGCCGTGCGACACCCGCAGGCTCGACGTCAACGGTTCGGGAGGTGCGGTTACGAGCCGGTCGAAGGTCGCTTCGCCCCACGACACCATCCCCGGCGGTGGCTTCTTCTTGACCACCTTTCGGACCTTGCCGTCCTTGGCGGAACGGGCGGCGGCCTTCGCCTCCGCACGGGCGTTCTCCACCGCGTGTTCGGGGGCGAGCGCGATGACGGTCCCCATCGTGTCGAACCCCGCCCGGCCTGCCCGGCCGCCGATCTGATGGAACTCGCGGGCGCTGAGCAGGCGAGTCGTCGATCCGTCGTACTTCGACAGGGCGGTGAGCACGACAGTGCGGATCGGCACGTTGATCCCGACGCCGAGAGTGTCGGTCCCGCAGATCACCTTCAGCAGGCCGGCCTGGGCGAGGCGTTCCACCAGCCGCCGGTACTTGGGGAGCATCCCGGCGTGGTGGACCCCGATCCCGTTGCGCACGAACTTCGACAACGTGCGACCGAAACCGGCGGTGAAACGGAAGTCGCCGATCGCATCCGCGATCTCGTCCTTCTCGGCCCGGGTGCAAAGGTTCAGGCTGAGCAGCGCCTGGGCGCGGTCCACGGCCGAGGACTGCGTGAAGTGCACGACGTAGACCGGTGTCTGCTTCGTGGCCAACAGATCCTCGAGCACCTCGGTGAGAGTCGCCACCCGGAACTCGTGGACGAGGGGGATCGGTCTCTCGGCGCCACCGACCACGGCGACGGGTCGACCCGTTCGTGCCGGGAGGTCCTCCACGAATCGGGTTACGTCGCCGAGCGTCGCGGAGAGGAGGACGAACTGGGTGTCGAGCAGTTCCAGCAGCGGCACCTGCCACGCCCAGCCACGGTCCGGGTCAGCGAAGTAGTGGAACTCGTCGAGGACGGCCTGTCCGACCTCGGCATCGTGACCTCGCCGGAGGGCGATGTTGGCGAGGATCTCGGCCGTGGCGCAGATGATCGACGCGCCCGGATTGACGGCGGCGTCGCCGGTCATCATCCCGACCCGTTCACGGCCGAAGATCGCCGCGAGTTCGAAGAACTTCTCCGCGACGAGCGCCTTGATCGGTGCCGTGTAGAAGGTCCGTTTCCCCTCGGCCAGCGCGGCGAAATGCGCAGCGGTCGCGATGAGGCTTTTGCCCGAACCTGTCGGTGTGGTGACGATCACGTGCGAACCGCCGACGACTTCGAGCAGCGCCTCCTCCTGGGCCGGGTACAGGCTGAGGCCACGCCCATCCACCCATTCGAGGAACGAATCGACGACCTCGTCCGGGTCGCGGGCCGAGGGGATCCGGTCTCCCAGCGACAGCGTCTGTTCCACCGACTCGGTCAAGGTCACGAAGCCTTTCGTCCGGGGTGGCTGGAATCGAGCAACCAGAGTGATACGCGGTCCAGGTCCGCGTAGAGCAGATTGCCGATGTCGACCTCGGCGAGCAGTACGGCGTCGGGCGCTGGTGGATCGGCTTTCCCCTTCGAGAACTTGAGGACCAGGTGTGCGGGGGTGGTGCTGTCGGAAAGCCGAAGAGCGTCAGTGAACACGTAGGTCTGGTTCCAGGGCACGCGGACTGCGAATCCGGCCTTGTCGAGTTGGAGCGCGATCGCTGCCGTGTAGAAGCCGTCGATAGCGATCGGCCCGTCCAGCAGGACCGTCGAGCCTGCCGGGAGCGCATCCGTTGCGGCCCGGGTGAGCTGCATGATCTTCCCGTCGATCGGGGGATGGATGACGTCGGAGTCGAGCTGCGGCACGATCGAAACAACCAGGGCCATGGCGACGACCGATTGCAGAGCGACGACTCTCGGAGCCCATGGTTTCTCGGTCGCCGGGGCCGGACGTCGTGTCCGAACCGCGTGGGCGATGCTGCGGCCCCCGGACCAGGCGACGATCGCGTAGAGCGCCATACTCGCCGAGTGGGCGGGAATCAGGTACCAGGGTTGGATCTGTCCGGTGATCGTGGCCAGGCCCGCGACCGCACCCAGGAGGCCCAGCAGCGAGAGGCCCATCGCCAATACCTCGCCGCGGGCCTTGCGGCGCAACGCAGCCACAGCAGCGACAGCACCGATGAACACCATCCACGGAAAGCGTGGTGGGTGCACGTTCCATATGACCGTGAAGGCAGGATCGGGCCGGCCCCAGGCCGGTGGGATCGCCAACTCGGCCCGCAGCACCTTGGTCACATCCTCGGTCTGCACCCGTGGCAGGGACTGGTCCGCGCGACCGTTGTCGAGGATGTGTGCGGGGTTGCTGTCGGAGCGGTTCCGGACGACGTCCACGATCATCGGCGACGCGAGCAGGAGTCCCACCGCCACGGCAATCACCGCCGGCCGCCACATCGTCAGCAACTTTCGTGCTCCGTGACGTCGCACGGTGACGGCCACCAGGCTCGTCACGGCGGCGAGGACCATCGGGACGACCATCGGGACGAACCCGAGGTGCGCTCCGACACACCAGACCGAGAGTCCTCCGACGAGCGGGAGGTAGCGGTGACTGCCGAGCGCCAGCCTCCAACAGGCGAACACCAGCACCACGGAGGGGATGAGCCCGAGCGTCGGGTTCCATGGCATCAGCAGCGAAAGTGACGGGGTGCGGGCTGCCAGCACGGCCGTGGCGGCGAGCACGGCGAGACCGAGCCAGGCCATCCGCAGGCGTGCGGTCAACCAGACCAGGAACGTGAGCCACGCCCCGTTCCACCAGATCGAGGTCGCCAGACCCGCCGACGACCTCTCCCCGAACAGGTGGTAGGGCAGCCACTGGATCAGGTACACGAGCGGCAGCGGGTGGTTGTACCCGCGGTCCGCCGAATACGGGCCCGAGAGCGGGACGAACCTCGTGGCATGGCGGATCACGAGTTCGGCGACGGCGAAGTCCCCGATCGGGGTCCACGTCGTCAGTAGGAACCCCACACCGATCAGGAAGAAGGCAGAACCCACCACGAGGGGCAGGACGACCGTGCTGCGACACCAGGCAGGCACGCGGGGCTGTGGTGCCGGCGGCATCCGTGCCATTAGATCAGGTCCCGCCAGTGGTCCAGAATGAGTGGAACCCGCGGAGGAGAAACTCGTGGACCTGACACTCGTCGCAATCCCCGGATACTTCGGCACGATGGGAGCCGAGTACCTCTGGCTGCGCAGTCAACGTGACCAACGGGAACCGACGCCTGGCGACTACGAGTGGCGCGACACGCTCACCAGCCTGCTCATGGGGCAGGCCAGCCTGTTCGCCCCGATGGTGTTCGACAAGCTCCTTGCCCCGGTCACACCGGGCAAGGGCCGCTACGCGAAGGCGCTCGTCGGTGTGGCGGTCGGCGCAGCGGCAGCCGTCACCATCGCTGACGTCGTCGCACAGCGCCTCGAAGGTGACCTGCCCGAGGCTGGAACCCGTCCGGAGCGCCGCCGAGGTGCTGCGCGGATCGTTCGCAAGGTCCGCGGCTCCGGAGCCGTCACGGCGCTCGCGGCGTCTGCGGTGGCCGCGGGGACCGCGTGGTCGACGCGGACGGCCGGGCGCCGCCTGTTCGACAAACGGATCGGACGCGACCGTGGCACCGGCGCTCTCGCTGTTGCGGCGGCGACGCTCGGCTGGGACTTCATCTACTACT
>JAGQSN010000064.1:6792-22718 GCA_020439555.1 Acidimicrobiales bacterium
AGCGAGCACTACAACCTGTCGACGGCCCTGCGACAGCCGGTCGCCGACGCCGTCACCGTCTCGGTCCCGTACGGCGCGCTCGCCCTCCTCGGGTTCCGTCCCGACGTCATCGAGACCGCCCGAGGCATCAACCTCCTCTATCAGTACTGGATCCACACCGAGGTGATCGCCAAGCTCCCGCGGTTCGAGAAGGTGTTCAACTCTCCGTCCCTCCACAGGGTCCACCACGGGAGCAACCAGAAGTACCTGGACCGTAACCACGGCAGCATCCTGATCATCTGGGACCGGTTGTTCGGGACCTACCAGGAGGAGGACGAACCCGTCGTCTACGGGCTCACCCGGAACATCGAGACCTTCAATCCGGTCGTCGTCGCCGGACACGAGTGGCGTGACATCGCCCGCGACGTGGCCCGATCCCGAACCTGGTCGGACAGGCTCGGTTTCGCCCTGCGCGGACCGGGCTGGGCGTACCGGCGCCGTGACGAACTCGACGGTGGGCCGGTCAGCCCCCCACGGGGACCGTCGGTGCCCGCAGCGTCGGCGGCGTGACTTTCGCCCGTAGCAGCAGCATCACGCAGCCGAGAACGGCGAGCGCCCCGCAGATCATCGCCCAACGACCGGTCACCTGTTCCACGCCCGAGATGGGCGAGGTGCAGAAGATGGCGACGTCAGAACCGACCGAACGTCGCATGACCCGTAGGTCATCCCCTCCGTTCGGGGTCAACTCCTGGCCCTGACGCGTGCAGAGGACGGGCTCCGCGAAGTCCATCAGCGACGGCTTGAAGATCCCCGCCGCACCCATGAACACGGCGGCCGCGAACGAAAGGAGCGCGAGCCAACCGAAAATCTTCCGTCCGACGTTCACGCTCGAAAGATACGCGCCGTGCTGGATGGGTGAGCGGACCCACGCTGGAGGGGACGGGGCTGCTGGAATCGCCGCATGGACCCGACCTTCCCGGTGCTGCCCTTCCGTTCGACCCTCTACACGCCCGACGAGCTGTTCGACGGATTCGATCCCGGTCGGCCGGGGTCCTACGCCGACACGCCCGACTTCCTCGCTTACCGGTCGACCAGGCTCGGACCGAACCGCGAGGTGGGCATGCTGCGGGCGCTCCACGACCAGTGCATCACCGAAGCGCGGGACGTGGCGATCGACGGGACCAGGGTCGTCGCGATCATGGGAGGCCACGAACTCGGCCGGGACGACCCGGCGTACGCCGACGTCGTCGAGCTGGCCGCGGCGATCACGTCCCACGGAATCCTCGTCGCGACCGGCGGCGGGCCCGGTGCGATGGAGGCCGCTCATCTGGGCGCCATGCTGGCCGCCGACCCGACGGCCCGGTCCCGGGCCGTCGCCACCCTGGCCTCCTCGCCCTCATTTCCGTCGGTGGCGGGTTCGCTCCTCGACCAGGCCGCTTCACCGGATCCGGCGGTGCTGCGGGCCCTTCACGACTGGCAGCGCCCGGCCTTCGAGATCTGGGCTGCGACGGACCCGGCGTCGCGGTGTCGGAGCCTGGCCGTGCCGACGTGGTTCTACGGTCACGAACCGCCGACCCCGTTCGCCACCCACATCGCGAAGTACTTCTCCAACTCCCTCCGCGAGGACGGGTTGTTGGCGATCGCGGTCGACGGCATCGTGTTCGGCCCAGGCTCGGCCGGGACGCTCCAGGAGGTGTTCCAGGACGCGTGCCAGAACCACTACCGGGTCTTCCACGACCGCTTCTCGCCGATGGCGTTCCTCGACCGGGGCGGGTGCTGGACCGGACGTTTCCCCGTCGGCCCGCTGTTGGAGACGCTGTTCGGTCCCGAGGACTTCGCACGCCACGTCTGCATCGACGCGGACCTGGACGTGATTCGCACGTTCCTGGTCGATCACCCTGACGCTCTCACGGGTTGACCAGGCGGGGTGGACAGACGGGTGGTCAGGCTGTCGGTGCCCCAGCGAATCGCGTCGCGACAGGGCCGACGAGGGCGGTCAGGAGAACGAAGCCTGCAGAGATGGCGCCAAGCTTGGGGCCGTCGGCGAGGCTCGCCCCGAGGCTCGCGATGACGATCGAGAACTCGCCGCGCGCCACGAGGGTCGCTCCTGCGCGTTTGCGGCCGGGCTTCGCTATCCCGGCACGGCGGGCCGCCAACCAGCCCGTGGCGAACTTCGTGCCGCCGGCTACCAACGCCAGGAGTGTTGCGGGCACCACGACCCCGACGAGGTCGCCGGGGTCGATCTGGAACGAGAAGAACACGAAGAAGACTGCCGCGAACAGGTCCCGTAGCGGCCCGATCAAAGCTTCGGCCCGTTCCTGGACCGGCCCCGACAGTGCCAGGCCGACGAGGAACGCGCCGATCGCGGCGGACACCTCCAGCCGCTGAGCCAGACCTCCCACCAGCAGAGTCAGCCCGAACACTGCGAGCAGCAACGGCTCGTCGTCGGAGCCGTGAAGGAAGCTGCTCAGCCTGTCGCCGAGACCCAGGGCGAGGGCGAGGAACACGGTGACAGCCAGGAGTGCCACTGCGATCGTGCCGATCGTCGCGCCCAGTGCGTGACCGGCGACGAGGGCGGACGCGACGGGCAGGTAGACGCCCATCGCCAGGTCCTCCATGACCAGGAGGTTCAGGATCACCGGGGTCTCACGGTTACCGAGCCGGTCCAGGTCGGAGAGGACCTTGGCGATGATGCCGGACGAACTCGCCCAGCTCACGCCCCCGAGGAGCACCGCAGCCGGCATCGCCCATCCGAGCAGCAACCCGGCGCCGAAGCCCGGCAGGAAGTTCGCCACCGCGTCGACGGCGCCCATGCCCACCCCGGTGCGCAGGCCGTGCCTGAGTTCGGGTCCCGAGTACTCGAGGCCGAGCGCGAGCAGGAGCAGCAGGACGCCGATCTCGGCGGCCAACTCGATGAACTCGTGGCTGACCTCCAGCTTGACCGGGGCTCCCTCACCGAGGGCGAGCCCGACGAGCAGGTACAGCGGTATCGCTGTGAACCCGAAACGTCCGGCGACCCTGGCGAGCACGGCGAGCAGACAGACGACGGCGCCGACCTCGATGAAGGCCCTGGCGGCGGTCTCGCTCGCCGCCGCTGCGAACATCACGGCCCCAGCAGGGTGCGGAGGTGCTGAAGACCTTCGGCTGTTCCGACACCGACGACCGTGTCGCCGGCTTCGATTCGGGTCTCGGGGTCCGGTGCGGGCATGGTCGCACCTGCCCGGACGATCGCGACGATCGAGACTCCCGTCGTCGTCCTGAACCTGCTCTCGAGGATCGACTTCCCGGCGTGATCGGAATCAGCCGCCACCGTGATCCAGTCGATGACCACTCCTTCGATCTGCTGCACGGCGTTGACCGTCTCGCTCACGTGGCTCACCCCGAGCAGATCGCCGAGCGCGTTCGTGTCGTCCGTGCTCAGGTGGAACACGGTCCGACAGGCGTCCGGGTCGTTCCGGTCGTAGACGGCCAGCTCTCGTCGTCCGGTGTGGTGGGTGAGCAACGACAGCCGCTCGCCCCCGGTCGTCGTGAACTCGTGGCGGACGCCGACGCCCGGCAGCATCGTCTCGGTGATCTCCGGCATCGGGCCAGTGTCGCACGCGGTCCTCCGCGGTGTTCCGGTGGGGGTCCTTGCATCACGGGTGGTCCGGCGAGCACGCTGGTCGGAATGGGTCTCACGGAGCGTGACAAGGCGATCCTCGACTTCGAGCGTTCGTGGTGGGCGGGGACCGGCTCCAAGGCCGACGCCGTCCGTGAGCGGTTCGAGCTGTCCTCGACCCGGTACTACGAGCTCCTGCATGAGATCATGGGCGACCCCGAAGCCCTCGACTACGACCCGCTACTGGTGCGACGCCTCAAGAAGGAAAGAGACCGTCGTCGCCGTGAGCGATACGAACCCCGTCCAGCGACCGAATGGCGCAGCCGATGACCTCCCCCCAGTCCAGCCCAGGCGGAATCGAGACGAACTCCCGCGGTATCGCGGTCCTGCTCGTCGCCGTCGTCGTCGGGTTCCTGCTCCTCCTCAACGCCGGCAGCGGTTCGTCGTCCAGCGCGGACGACAACGCCACGCCGCCGGTCGACACCTCCGGGATCGTCGGTTCCTCCACCACGAGCCAGCCCGACGACCTGCTCCAGACGACCACGACCACGACCGCAACCCGCAGCCCGAGTGACGTGACCGTCGCCGTGCTCAACGGTGGCGGCCCGACCGGCGCTGCCGCGGCGGCGAGCGAGACGATCGTCGGCGCAGGTTGGAAGAAGGGAACCGTCGGCAACGCCTCCACGAACCTGTCCGAGACCCGCGTGTACTACACCGAGGGCTTCCAACCGGAGGCCACGGCTGTCGCCGCGTTGCTGGGCAAGACGACCGAAGCCGTCGAGGCGCTTCCCGACACGGCTCCCGGACCGGTGACCGAGTCGGACAACGTCGTCGTGGTGCTCGGAGCGGACACGCCACCTTCCGGTGGGGCCACGACCACCACGAGCGCGGCGGCGACGACCACCACCGGCTGACAGCGACGTCACGTGACCGTGACGTCACGGGACCTCCTGATCCGATGGGTCGAACCGTTGCGGGCCGACCCGTCGTCGTCGGTGTTGCTGTTCGACTTCGACGGCACCCTCTCGCCGACGGTCCCGGATCCGGCATCGGCTCGGCTCGCGGACGGAGCCGTGAACCTCCTCACGGATCTCGTCGGCGTGTACCGCACGGTCGGTGTCCTCTCGGGGCGACCCCTTTCGTTCCTGACCGCGCACTTCCCCTCGGGGGTGGTGCTGTCCGGCCAGTACGGCTTGGAGGTCCGTGACGCCGACGGAACGGTCCGCTTCGAACCGGGCGTATCGGCCGAAGCGATCGTGGCTGCGTCCGATGGCCTGCGTGTCCTCGGTATCGACCCGTCGGCGCTCGAACCGAAGGGCCTCACGCTCACCGTCCACTACCGCAGGAAACCGGATCAGGAACCGGCGATCAGGGCCGCAGCAGCGGAGGTGGCGCAACGGCTGGGCCTCGTCCTGCACGACGCCAAGCAGTCGATCGAGTTGAGACCGCCGGTAGCGGTCGACAAGGGGACCGTCCTCGACCATCTCGCCGATGGAGCGAGTGCCGTGCTGTACGTCGGTGACGACCTCGGTGACGTGCCGGCGTTCGATGCGCTCGAACGGCTGCACACGTCGGGCGTCGCGACCGTCGGTGTCGCCGTCGACGGGCCGGAACTCCCCGCGGAGGTCCGCTCGCGCGTCGATCTCGTCGTCGACGGCGTCGACGGCGTGGTCGACCTGTTGGGGATCCTCGCTTCTCGTTGACACGGTCTTCGCTCAACCGTGATCCGTAGCCGGGCGCGGCGGGCGTAGCGTCAGGTGATGGCGCCGCATCGTCCCCTCGTGATCGTCTCGAACCGAGGACCCGTGACCTTCGAGGTCGACGCCGACGGTCAGCCGGTGCCACGTCGCGGGGCAGGCGGACTCGTGTCCGGGCTCGCACCTCTCGTGCGCGGCAGCGAAGCCGTTTGGATCGCGACGGCTTTGAGCGAGGGCGACCGGCGCGTCGCCCGCAGTGGACTGACGAACGCCGACGGGTTCAGGGTCAGGCTGCTCGACTTCGACCCCGGTGACCTGGCCGCCTTCTACGACGAGGTTTGCAACTACGCGCTCTGGTTCACCCACCACGGACTGTTCGACAACGTGTACGAACCCGGATGGCCGGCAGGGTGGGTCGACGGGCCGTGGGCCGCATACCGGCGGGTCAACGAGGCGTTCGCGGACGCCGTCGCCCGCGACGCCCCGGCCGACGCCGTCGTGCTCGTGCAGGACTACCACCTCTGCCTCGTCGCGGCAGCCCTCGGTGACCGACGGCCCGACCTGCACCTGGTCCACTTCTCCCACACGCCGTTCGCGACGGCGGACATGCTGGCCGTGCTGCCGGCCGCGGTCCGCGATGAACTGCTCCAGGGCCTGGCCGCCTTCGACGCGTGCGGGTTCCACACCGCCAGGTGGGCAGCGGACTTCGACTCGTGCCTGGCTGTCGCGGGCATGCCCGAGTACGCAACTTTCGTGTCGCCTCTGGGGCCCGACCCGGACGAGTTGGCGGCCACCCTCACGCGGGAGGAGTCGAAGGCGGCGTTCGCCGAGTTGGACGGCCTCGTGGGCGATCGGTCCTTCGTGGTGCGTGTCGACCGGATCGAACTCTCGAAGAACCTGCTCCGTGGTTTCCTCGCGTTCGAAACCCTCCTCGACAGCGATCCGGCCCGCCGTGGCCGAGCCGTCATGGGAGCGTTCGTCTACCCGTCCCGGACCGGTGTCCCCGGATACGAGCGTTACCGCAGAGCGGTCGAGGAGTGCGTGGAACGGATCAACGGACGGTTCGCCACACCGGAATGGACACCGATCCTGTGGGACGACAGCGACGACTTCCCACGCTCGATCGCGGCGCTCGCCAGGGCGGACGCGGTGCTCGTCAACCCGATCCGGGACGGATTGAACCTCGTGGCGAAGGAGGCGGTTCTCGTCAACGAACGTGACGCCCAACTCGTCCTGTCGCCCGGCGCCGGAGCCTGGGCCGAACTCGGCGGATACTCGTGGTCCGCGGATCCGTTCGATGTCGGCGCGACGGCCTCGGCGCTGGCCGCCGCTCTCGATGCGTCACCCGACGAGCGGGCCGAACGCCACCGTGCCCTCAGCGCGATCGTCTCGGCGCACAACCCGAGGACCTGGCTGGCCGACCAACTCACGGCGGCGTGGGGCTGAGGAAGCGACCGATGCTCGTCGTTGCTGCACCCGACAAGTTCCGGGGGACGGCCCGCGCCGGTGACGTTGCGTCCGCCGTCGCCGAAGCGGCCCGCTCGTTGGGGGCACGGAGCATCGAGGTGCCGCTCAGCGACGGCGGTGAAGGCTTCCTCGACGCGTTCGGTGGCCCGAACCGCACGACGACGGTCACGGGACCGCTCGGTGATCCGGTGGAGGCCGGATGGAGGATGGCGGGTCGCACCGCTGTGATCGAAATGGCACTCGCCAGCGGACTGGCGCTCGTCGGTGGTGCCGAGGGGAACGACCCGATCGCCGCGTCGACCACCGGGACCGGCGAGCTCGTGCGTGCAGCGATCGAGGCCGGAGCACGGCGGATCCTCGTCGGTCACGGAGGCTCCGCCACCACCGACGGGGGCCTCGACGCCCTGCGGGCACTCTCACCCGCCGCTCGCCTCACCGGCATCGACCTGGTCGCGGCCGTCGACGTGCGCACCCCGTTCCTCGACGCGGCGGAGGTGTTCGCCCCCCAGAAGGGAGCGACACCGAGCCAGGTCACCTTCCTCGGTCGACGCCTCGAACGACTCGCGCAGGTTTACCTGGACGAACACGGCGTCGACGTGACAGCGATCCCCGGAGCCGGCGCAGCGGGCGGTCTCGCCGGCGGACTGGCGGTGGTCGGCGCCCAGATCGA
This sequence comes from Acidimicrobiales bacterium, assembly GCA_020439555.1. Classification (GTDB taxonomy): domain Bacteria; phylum Actinomycetota; class Acidimicrobiia; order Acidimicrobiales; family Iamiaceae; genus Aquihabitans. The sequence goes on from JAGQSN010000064.1 coordinate 14,204, forward strand.
GTCCGGTTTCGATCTGATCGCCGAGGAGGTCGACCTTGCCGCGGCGATCGAGGATGCCGACCTGGTCGTGACCGGTGAGGGATTCCTCGACGAAGCATCCTTCGACGGGAAGGTCGTCGGCGGCGTCGTCGAACTGGCCGAGGAACTGGATGTCCCGGTGCTGGTCGTGGCAGGGGCGGTCTACGACGACGTGGGCGATCGAGTCGAGGCGATCAGCCTCGTCGAACGCTTCGGCGAACAGCGGGCACTATCGGACACGACGGCCTGCATCACCGAAGCGGTGCAGGACTGGATCGCAGCGAACCTGCCCGGCTGAGCGCTCAACTGCTTTCGGCGGTCGCTCCGTACCGTGCCACGATGGAACACGACCCGCGGATGCGGGCCGCCGACACCGAAACGACCAGCCAGGAGCACCCCGATGGGTACCCGCGTCTCCGACCGCATCGCCGCAATCGCCCCCTCAGCCACCTTGGCGGTCGACGCGAAGGCGAAGGCGCTCAAGGCCGCCGGGGAGCCGGTCATCGGCTTCGGTGCCGGTGAGCCGGACTTCCCGACCCCGGACCACATCGTGGAGGCCGCCGTCGCCGCCTGCCGCGACCCGCGCAACCATCGCTACACGCCCGCCGGTGGACTGCCCGAACTCCGGGAGGCGATCGCCGCCAAGACCGCGCGGGACTCCGGTTACGCCGTCGACGCCTCGCAGGTGCTCGTCACCAACGGCGGCAAACACGCGATCGCGAACACGTTCGCCGCGCTGTTGGACCCGGGCGACGAGGTGCTCCTGCCGGCGCCCTACTGGACGACCTATCCGGAACCGATCAAGCTCGCGGGCGGCGTGCCGGTCGAACTGCCGACCGACGAGGGGACCGGGTTCCGGGTCACCGTCGAACAACTGGAAGCCGCGCGCACTCCGAAGACGAAGGCGCTCGTGTTCGTCTCGCCGTCGAACCCGACCGGTGTCGTGTACCCGCGGGCCGAGGTCGAAGCGATCGGCCGCTGGGCCGTGGAGAACGACCTCTGGGTCGTCACCGACGAGATTTACGAGCACCTCGTCTACGGCGACAACGAGTTCCACTCGATGCCGGTGCTCGTGCCGGAGCTGGCGGACCGTTGCATCGTCGTGAACGGGGTCGCCAAGACCTATGCGATGACGGGCTGGCGCGTCGGGTGGGTGATCGCGCCGTCCGACATCATCAAGGGCGCGACGAACCTCCAGAGCCACGAGACCTCCAACGTCGCCAACGTGTCCCAGCGCGCCGCACTGGCAGCTCTCACGGGCGGGCTCGAGGACGTGCACCGCATGCGAGAAGCCTTCGACCGGAGACGACGGAACATCCACGCTGCTCTTCAGGCGATTCCCGGTGTGACCTGCCTCGAACCGCAGGGCGCCTTCTACGCGTTCCCGTCGTTCCAGGCGGTGCTCCAACGTGAGGTGAAGGGCCGCAAGGTCGCCAGCACCCTCGAACTGGCAGACCTGATCCTCGAGGAGGCGAAGGTCGCGATCGTGCCCGGTGAGGCCTTCGCCGCACCCGGCTACGCGCGGCTCAGCTTCGCCCTCGGCGACGACGACCTCGGCGAAGGCGTGCAGCGGATCGCCGACCTTCTCGCCGACTGATCCGGGGTCGACCGGTGGACGCCGAAAGGCCGCAGGTCCCGCACGGAGCCTGGCCGTCGCCGATCACGGCGTCCAGGCTCGTCCAGGCGGCCTCGTCGGTCGCGGAGATCCGTGTCGACGGCGACGACATCTGGTGGAACGAGCAGCGCCCGGCCGAAGGCGGTCGGACCCAACTGGTACGCCGAACACCTGCCGGGACCCGCCATGAACTGTTCGAGGCCTGGGATCCCGGCTCCCCAGGGGGATCGTGGAACGCCCGTACTGCCTTTCTCGAATACGGCGGCGGGGCGTGGGCGGTCCGTGGCGGGGTCGTGGTGTTCGTGAACTGGTCGGATCAGCGGCTCTACCGGGTCGACCGCGGCGGCGATCCGGTGGCGATCAGTCCGCTGCCCTCGACACCTCGGGGCTACCGGTGGAGCGAGCCCGTCTGGCTCGACGACGACTGGCTGCTCGTCGCCCGGGAGTCCCACGAGCCGGACGCGATCGCGGCCAACGGTGAGGCCGTGAACGAACTGGTCGCGTTGCGCGTCGACGGGAGCGCGGCGGACGAGCCGACCGCGGTGAAGGTCCTCGTGTCGGGCCCGGACTTCGTCCACGCCCCGGTCGCTTCGGGAGAGCGGATCGCGTGGATCGCGTGGGACCACCCACGGATGCCGTGGGACGGCACGGTGCTGTCGGTCGGGACGCTCGAACGCGATGGAGAGGGTGTCCCGGTCGGGGTCGTCGACGTCACCGTCGTGGCCGGTGGGTCGGACGAGTCGATCGTCCAGCCAGGCTTCCTGGCCGACGGATCACTCGTGTTCTGCTCGGACCGCTCCGACTGGTGGGCGCCCTATCGCTGGACGCCGGAGGGCGGCACCGTGGCGTTGCTGGGCACGGACCTGGAGGCCGAGATCGGCGGTCCGATGTGGGTCGGTGGTCTTCGCTGGTGGGCCGAGCTGGCCGATGGGCGGTTGGCGGTCGTGGCCCGCGCCGGCGGTTCCGACCGGCTCGCCCTCGTCGACCGGGACGGTTCGTTCCGGGAAGTCGACACGCCGTTCACCGAGATCGGTCAGGTCGTCGCTGCCCGATCCGGCGAGCGCCTCGTCGTCGTCGCTTCCTCGCCGGTCGCCGAGGCAGCGCCGTACATCGTCACGCTCGAGGAGGTGACGGTCGATCCGGTCGTGGAACTGGAGCGGCTCAGACCCGCCGCGCATCCGGGCGTGGACGTGGAGGGAATCTCGCGACCGCGGCACGTCAGCTTCGAATCAGCCGACGGGCGGGTGGCGCACGCCCTGTTCTACGAACCGGTGAACCCCGCCGTGACCCCTCCCGAGGGCGCGCTTCCTCCCCTGATCGTCATGATCCACGGGGGTCCGACCTCCGCGGCCCGTCACCGTCTCGACCTGGCGAAGCAGTTCTGGACGAGTCGCGGGTTCGCAGTGGCGGACGTCGACTACGGCGGATCGACCGGGTATGGGAGACCGTTCCGCCGGCTGCTGGATGGTGCCTGGGGGATCGTCGACGTCGAGGACGCGGTGGCGGCGGCGGCGCACCTCGCCGAGCAGGGTCTGGTGGATCCGGAGCGTCTCGCCATCCGCGGTGGATCGGCCGGCGGCTACACGACCCTCGCCGCGCTCTGTTTCCACGACACGTTCAAGGCGGGAGCCAGCCACTACGGGGTCGCCGACCTCGGGGCCCTCGCGGCCGAGACCCACAAGTTCGAGAGCCGCTACCTCGACGGTCTCGTCGGCCCGTGGCCCCAAGCCCGCGCCACCTACGAGGAACGGTCACCCGTCCGTCACACCGACGGGTTCGACCGGCCGCTGATCGTCCTCCAAGGGAGCGAGGACGAGGTCGTCCCGCCGGACCAGGCCGAGATGATCGTCGCAGCCCTCGCAGCCAAAGGCGTGCCCCACGCGTACCTGCTCTTCGAAGGAGAGCAGCACGGCTTCCGTCAGGCCCCCAACATCATCCGTGCCCTCGAAGCAGAGCTCTGGTTCTACGGCCGGGTCTTCGGCTTCGAACCAGCCGATCCGATCGAACCCGTGGAGGGAGCCGTCGGTCTCTGACCCGGCGCCCGCTCGCCGGGCATTGGCGGATGCGGCGGGGGAGCCGACAGACTCGCAGGCATGGCTCGTGTCCTGGTTTCCGAGAAGATCGCCGACGGTGGGCTCGACGCCCTGCGCGCTGCCGGCCACGACGTCGACGTGCAGCTCGGGTTGTCCCCCGAGGACCTGCTCGAAGCGGTCAAGGGCGCGCATGCCCTGATCATCCGCTCCGCGACGACGGTCACCGCCGAAGTTCTCGACGCCGGAGCCGACCTCGTCGTCGTCGGCCGGGCGGGCATCGGGCTCGACAACGTGGACGTCGCGCATGCCACCGCACGGGGCGTCATGGTGGTCAACGCTCCGCAGTCGAACATCCTCTCGGCCGCCGAGCAGACCATGGCGCTCCTGCTCGCCCAGGCTCGCAACGTCCCGCAGGCCCACAACGCCCTGGTGGCCGGTCGTTGGGAGCGCTCCAAGTGGGAGGGCGTCGAACTGGCCGACAAGACGCTCGCCGTCATCGGGCTCGGTCGCATCGGCAAGCTCGTCGCCCAGCGTGCGATGGCGTTCGGGATGCGGATCATCGCCCACGACCCGTTCGTCTCGCCCGAACGTGCACAGGCGATGAACATCGACCTGGTCAGCCTCGACGAGGTCGCCGAGCAGGCCGACTTCCTCACCCTCCACGTCGCCAAGACACCAGAGACGATCGGCCTGATCGGCAGGGAGTTCCTGGCCAAGGCGAAACCGAACCTGCGTGTCGTCAACGTCGCTCGCGGTGGGATCGTGGACGAGTCAGCGCTCGCCGAGGCGATCTCGGAGGGCCGCATCGCCGGCGCTGCGCTCGACGTGTTCGAATCCGAGCCGACGACGGAGTCGCCGCTGTTCTCCCTCCCGCAGGTCGTCGTCACGCCGCACCTCGGTGCCAGCACCCGTGAGGCCCAGGACAAGGCCGGCGACACGATCGCGGAGCAGGTCGGTCTGGCGTTGGCCGGCGAGTTCGTGCCGTTCGCGGTGAACGTCGCCGCGGCGGAAGCCTCCGAGACGGTGCGGCCCTACCTCGCGGTGGGCGAGCAACTCGGTGCGCTCTTCGCAGGCCTGGTCGCCGAAGAGGGTCTACCGCCGAAGGTGGAGATCGAGTACCAGGGGGAGCTCGCCGGTTACGACACACGGATCCTCACGCTGTCGGTCCTCAAGGGCGTGTTCGGTTCCGGTGCCGACGAGCCGGTGTCGTTCGTGAATGCTCCGCAGATCGCCGCCGAGCGAGGGGTCGAAGTGACCGAGACGAGCAGCTCCAGCTCCGTGGACTGGATCAACCTCGTCGCGATCTCGGGCGGCGGACACCGCATCGCCGGGACGCTCGTGGGCCTCAAGGCGGAGCCCCGTCTCGTGCAGATCGACGGTCACACGCTCGACGTCCCGCCGTCGGCGCATCTCACGCTGGTGCGCAACGACGACCGCCCCGGTGTGATCGGTCGAGTGGGCACGATCCTCGGAGAGGCCGGGATCAACATCGACGACATGGACGTCGGCCGGTCGACGAACGGCGAGGCGGGTGCGCTCATGGTGATCTCGACCCGTGAACCTGTTCCGGCCGAGGTGGCGACCGATCTCGGCAAGGCCGACGGCATCCTCTCGGTGACGGTCATCTGATCCGTCACGGTTCCGGGACGATGACCTCGTCTCCGGGAAACAGCAGGTCCGGGTCCTTCAGCTGAGGGTTCGCCTCGACGACCCGCTGCCAGTAGGGCCCGATCTCCGCATCGCTCGCGGAACGTCCGAGCGCTTCGCCGAGCCGCTGCTCGGCGATCAGCCAGAGATGGTCGCCCGGTAGGGCCACGTGACGTTGCTCGGTTCGCGGCGCCGGTGAGGGTGGCGGGTCCTCCACCCTCTCGACGAGTGTCGCCTGGCCGGTCGGCTCGGGCGGGGGAGCGAGACGAAGAACGGCCGAATGTCCCGAGGCCTCGGCCGCGGCGGGTTCCGCTGCTGCCACCGCGGTCGGGCTGGACATGAGGATCGAAGCCGACAGGCCGAGGCCTGCGATTCGTATGACCACCCCGCGCATCGGCGGCAAGGAGACGGCGGTCGCGAACCTCGCGAGTCCCTGTCGCTTCAGGGTGCGGCCGGCCGCGGCCAGGGCCATCGTGGACAGGAGGTGCAGTGCCACGAGCAGCGCGAGCAGTCGGAACACCGTCATCGCCACCGTCACCGGGTCACTGGAGTCGAGCCAGGTGGTCGCTCCCGCCTTCGAGATTTTCGGGGTGGCGAGGGCGCCATGGTCGAGGGCGAGGAGCGCGACCGTGGCCAGGGCGATCAGGACCGACGACAGCGTGGCGATGCGCGACGAGGGGAGGGAGTTGGGGTTCATCGTGACCCGCCTCGTAGGTCGATCGGCGTCTCGACTCCACGCGCATCCACGGTGACGGGAACGCATGTGGGGCCGTTACCGGGCCGCAAGGACCGCGCGCCTGGTACCGCGTCCGATGCGCGGACGGTGATCGGTCCAGAGGTGACGTCCCAACTGTCGAAGAGGAACACCTCGCCGCTGGAAGGTCGGAGGACCGCGATCGTCGACGTCCCGTCGCAGTCCCAGTCCCCGACCGCGACGACGTCGCCGGGCTGACCGGCCTCGTAGGTCCGGCCCAACGCCCGAACCGTCGTCCGTTGGATCCGGTAGGGCTCGGGGCAACCGTCGCCGTCGAGGTCGGCCTGCTCGGCGGCCGTCTTCCCGGTGGGCACGCAGGCGGAGGGGACGGTGGGAGGGATGGTGGGAGGGATGGTCGTCGCGGCGTCCGTGGTGGACACCGGAAATGTCGCGGAGGTTGCGGAGACCTGTGGTTCGTTCGCGGTCGTCGTCGGCCAGATGATCAGCGCCGCAGCGACCGCAGCAGCGGCGGCGACGAGGAGGGCGGCGGCTCTGGCGTCCGGGCTGCGCCGGCGATTCGAGCGGGACGACCGCCGCAGGCCCGGTGGTGGAGCCTCCGAGACGCTCGGGGCAGAACCTGGTCCCGGCGACGGTGGGGGCGGAGCGAAGGTGTCGGGGGCCGCGGCGGGTCGGAGCTTCGGCAGCTTCGGCAGCGGTGGGAGTTCGGAACGTCGAGACGTGGCCGGTTCCCCGTCGTGTGCCTTCTCGGGCTGCTCCACGGGCTGCGGCGCGGATGACCGTTCAGGGATCGTCGGCGGGTGCTCCGCGCGTGGTGGCGGGGGAGTCACGTGTTCGACCGACTGGGGGACGGCCTCGGAGATGGAGCGGGCCAGTACCCGCGCGGTCGGGCGACGGGCCGGATCGGGATCTGTCGCCGCGTCGGCGACGGCCTGCAGGGCTCGTCGCTGGTAGCCGGACCACTTTCGTTTCCCCCAACGGCGGTCGGGGATCGGTTCCATCTCGGTGTCCATACCCACGACGTGTTCGACGAGTTCGCCGAGCGCCTTCACGTCCTCCGCGGGCCCGACCGGCCGTTCTCCCGGCAACGGTCCACGCATTCCGCAGAGCCGGGGCCAGCCGTCGGCACCGACGACCACGTGGGACGGGTCGAGCCGGCCGTGCACGAGTCCGATCCCGTGCAGATCGGCGACGGTCCCGGCGACTGCGGCCAGCACGGCGGCTGCCGCACCGAGTTCGAGCTTGGCGGTGGCGAGGGTCTCGGCGCCTGCCCACGCCAGTTCGATCTCGTCATCGCGTACAGCGGTCAGTTCGACCACTCCCGGATGACGTGCACGGCGCAGCCGGTCCGCCTCCTGGGCGACCAGTTCGCGTCCGTCGTCGTCCAGGGCGACCCGGACGACGACGGGACTGGCCTGTCCTGCACGGACCTCGGTCCTTGTAACTGGCGAGCGTGACACGCCGTCAATGTAGGAAAACCAATGAAACATCACAAGAGGCAATTGCAATCAACGAGCCGATGCGGGTTCGTCGCCGGACGATCGATCTTCAGGTGCCGTCGATCGGCGGTTCCGCCGCGCGTAGGCTCGCTGTTCCACACCCGACTCACGCAGCGGAGCTTCACCATGGGCCTGATGGACAAGCTGAAGGGCGAACTGGTCGACATCATCGAGTGGATCGATGATTCGAGGTCGACGCTCGCCTGGCGCTTCCCCCGCTACCAGAACGAGATCAAGAACGGTGCCCAACTCATCGTCCGCGAGGGCCAGGAAGCCGTGTTCGTGTACCGCGGTGCGCTGGCCGACCGATTCGGGCCGGGCCACTACGAACTGAAGAGCGAGAACCTTCCGATCCTCAGCACCCTCCAGGGATGGAAGCACGGCTTCGACAGCCCGTTCCGTTCCGAGGTGTACTTCATCAACACCCGGCCCGTCACCGACCTGCGCTGGGGTACCCCGACACCGGTCACCGTGCGGGACCCGGACTTCAAGATGGTCCAGGTCCGCGCCAACGGCTTGTGCGTCATCAAGATCGCCGACGCCGAGATCTTCCTGAAGGAGGTCATCGGGACCGACAGTTCGGTCGAGGTGGACGAGATCACCGAACTGCTCCGCCGTGTGATCACCACCGCCTTCAGCGACATGGTCCTGGAGACCAAGCTCGGCGTCATCGACCTCCAGGGTCGGCAGGTCGAGCTCTCCCAGAAGCTCAAGGAGTTCGTCGCGACCCGCGTCGACGACGAGTACGGGTTGTCCGTCGAGGACATCACGATGACGATCTCCCTCCCCGAGGAGATCACCGCGGCCATGACACGGGGCGTCGCCCGTGGTGTCGAGGAGGGCGGCTTCCTCGACAACGTCGGCGACCTGAACCGCTACACCCAGGCGCGCCAGGCCGACGCCATGCTCGCCGCTGCGCAGAACCCCGGCGGGGGCGGAACGATGGGCGAGATGATGGGCATGGGCATGGGCATGGCCATGGCCAACCAGA
>JAGQSN010000429.1 GCA_020439555.1 Acidimicrobiales bacterium
GGAGCGTTCGACTCGACAAGCTGCATCGCATGTTCCAGGCGGCGATGGGATGGGAGGACTACCACCTCCACTCCTTCGAGATCGGCGGCGAGCGCTACGGGATGCAGTTCGATGAATACCCCGATGACGAGCTGCAGGAGAAGGACTTCACCGTCGTCACGGCTATCGGAACCAACGAGCGGTTCGGCTACGAGTACGACTTCGGCGACTCCTGGGAGCACGAAATCACCGTCCACCGGGTGTGGCGGATGCCGAAGGGCTTGAAGTTCGCCGTGTGCCTCGACGGTGCCAACGCGTGTCCGCCCGAGGACGTCGGTGGTTCGTGGGGCTACGAGCACTACCTGGCGGTGCTTGCCGATCCCACGCACGAGGAACACGACCAGCTCAGCGGTTGGCGCGGCCCGTTCGACCCGGAGGCATTCGACCTGGCGCTCGTGAACGCCCACCTGCAGGCGGTTCGCTGATCGCTCAGCGGGTCGGCGTTCCAGCGCCGATCGTCTCGGAGAGCAGGGCGCGGATCCTGGTCCGCAGTCGCGCGGCAGGGTCGTCCTGGAGGTTGGCGGTCAGCACGCCGAGCGCGGCGCCGTTGGGTCCCAGCTCGCGCCAGAGCATCTCTCTCACCCGTCGGAGCGGTTCGCTCGAATCGAAGGTGGCCGGTGCGACTCCGTCGGCGGCGGCGACCTCCAAACAGCGCCACAGGTCCTCGGCGTCGCGGACCTCGGTCCGCACGGTGCGGACCATCGTCTTGAGTGCGAGCATGCCGACCGCGTCGGGCAGGCTGACCGTGGTCGAGAGCGTGGTGCCATCGGTGAGGAGCATCTCGACCTCGGTAGCGATGGCCGGACGGCGTAGGGCTTCGGCGAGGCCAGGGACCTCGGTCGTGACGACCGACCCGACGGTGACGGTGTTGCGGGCGCGAGATCGATAGGTCGGGATGAGTAGATCGACCGTTGCGACACGGCGATCGTCGATGCGTCGCTCCCACCGGTTGCCCGCCACCTTGGCGTACCCGAGGGCTTCGATCGCATCGACGAGTTCTGGTGCGCGCAAGACGTGTGGAGGTACGCCGAAATCGGCATCGCCCGTCGCTCGAAGCGGAATGTCGAGCGCGAGGCGCTGGACGTGGAGCATGACGGCCACGCCTCCGATGAGCCGGTGCTGATCGGTGGTCCCGCTCGCCTTCATCGCGGCGGATACATCGGCGATGGCCGTGAAGCCTCCGTCCATCGCGGCTGAGAGGCTGGGGAGCGCGACAGGTCTCGTCATCGGACCCGTGGGATCGTCCGCTCGAGGATCGCGGTGCGCAGCCGGTCGGCGGCCTCGGCGCGATCCTCGCCGCCGAGGTCGAGCAGGTCCCACCACTGTTGGCAGGGGTCGACGATCGGCAAGCCGTCGACCTCGTCGCGCCAAGGATCCGAGGGGGAGAGGAGTCTCTCATCGTCGGTCCAACGGAGTATGAGGCTGGCATCGGCGCGACCCTCGGCCGGCACGAGCCCGGCGCGATCGGCTGGCAGCCGATCGCTGACGTAGGCGATCGTGACGGTGGGGTGGCGCCAAGGCGCGAGGAGATCAGGGGCGAGGTCAGCCGAGAACGCGATGGTCACACTCGCCTCGGAGGCCAGATCGTGCACTCGGCGAGCCTGCTCGGGCATGGGTCGGGTGCTGTACCAGTAGGACTCCGGCTCCACGAGGTGTGGTCGGGTCCGGGCTCGGTAGAGGTCGAGGAGTGTCCCGCGTTCACCGCGGTAGCCGTCCGGAGTGGCCACCACTGCGTCGTGGCCGGCGAGTTGCTTGAGCACCTGCGAGGCGCGGGGCTGGGTCACTCCGACGATGGAGGCGATGGCGACGCCGGTGAGGGGCTCGTCAGAGGCCACCAGGAGCCGGACCACGGAGGCCGTGCCAGCGCCCCAACGGCGAACCGCTTTCTGCGAGACCGTACCCTTCGGCATGTGGCAAGGGTATAAGTCTTCCGCTCCCTAGTTCAAGGAACACTTATAGGAATACTTATAGGCGGGATCCGCTGATAGCATGACGTCATGACGCGCAAGGCTACGACCGTCCGGCTCCCTGAGAAGTTGGCAGACACCGCTGAGGTGGTGGCCCGCGCTCGGGGGGTCAGCGTCAACCAGGTGATCCTCGACGCTCTCCAGGCGGAGGTCGACCGGGTTCGCCAGGACGAGGACTTCATGAACTTGCTTCACACCCTGGTAGAGCGGGACAAGGAGATCCTCGACCGCTTGGCCGAGTGAGGTACCTGAGCCTGGCCGAGGCGCTCGTGATCGCCGAGGCGGTAACTGGGCTCGACGCTCGCACGTTGTCTCGGGCGTCTCGTGTCGATCTCCTCGACTCCGCCCTTCACGCTCCCCGGGCGGGGTTCGGTGACGACGACTTCTACCCGTCGCTGGTCGAGAAGGCCGCGGTGCTCGTGGTCCGCATCGCTCGGAACCATCCGCTTCCCGACGGGAACAAGCGACTGGCATGGCAGTCGCTCACCATCTTCCTCGCGCTCAACGGGCACCGGCTCGAAGTTGGCGCCGACGAGGCCGTGGACCTCATGCTCGCCGTGGCAGCAGGAGAGCACGACGAGGAAGCCGTCGGTGAGTGGTTGGCCCAGCACGTGGCTTCGCTTCGGCCCGGCGACGAGTACTGACTAACCCGATGACAAGTGGGGTACGGCCAGGACCCGACAGAATCGATCGGCCGTTCGGCCAATCGATCGATCAGCGTTCGGGTGGTAGTGCCGCGAGGGTCCATCCCAGGCGGTTTCAGGCGACGGCTGCGGCGAAGGCGGCGTAGAGGTCCCCGGGTAGGGGGATGTTCAGCTCCCAGGTGATGGCCATGGGTTTCTCGCCGACGTGGCCTCGGTAGGTGGCTGGGCCCAGGAACCAGAAGGCGCGGTCATCCGCGCGGAGGCGCGTGAACAGCAGGATGGTTCGGCCCTCACGTTCGTGGTGGCGGTAGCGCAGGCCCGTCGGGCTGTCCTCCCGGGTCATCGACTGGCTCTCCCAGTGGATCAGCGTGCGGCTGATCGCGTAGTCGCGGTAGCGGGTGGTGGGGGGGAAGGCGCCGCTCGTCTTGTCGAGCGTGAACGCGCACAGTTCGGCATGGGCCGGCTTTGCCTCGTACACCCCGCTCTGCCAGGCGGCGATCCTCGCCCGGTCGCCGCCGAGACCCATGGCGGCGAGGATCTCCAGGCGGCTGTAGCGGGCGTGGATCTGCAGCGGCGCGTCGGGATGGGTCGCAAGAGGCTGATGCAAGTGATCGATCCGGCCGTCGAGCACACCGAACAGCTCGGCCAACTCGGCCAGCACCTGCGGGTGCGACCACACCAGGTCGACCCCGTCCTGGAGGGTCATGTCCTTGCCGAGCGCCTGGTCGGCGACCGATGCCACGAACATGTGGACGAGACGGCGCTCCCGCTCACTCAGCAGCGACACCTCGGGCCGGGAACCAGCGATGAGGCGGCGGTAGGTGGCGATCCGCTCGGCATCATCCAGGTGGAGCAGACGCCCGACCGCCCGGCGTAGCGCGACCTCGGCCGGTCCTTTCGTCTCGGTCCGGCCTCCGGCGGCTTCGAGGAGATCTGACCAGCCCTTCCCGCCGGCGTAGATGTCATCGAGGTCAAGGCTGGATTCGTCGAGGAACTCGGCCAGTCCGAGTGTCGGTTGATCGCGACGGAGCGAGCGCAGTTCGTCGACCTTGGCCTTCCATCGTGATGGGATCGCCTCGCGCAGGCTGCGAAGGACGATCTCCGTCGACTTCTGGTCGAGCTGAATGTTGCATCCGGCAGGAAGGAACGGGAACTGGTGCTGAACCGCCCGCTCGACGTCCCGTCGGGTCCCGCCGAGCAGGGCGCGGTACCGGCGGTCGAAGCGGAACTCCCTGCGGTGCATGCCCACGAAGTCGAGGACCGTGCAGAAGGGCTTGTCCTTGGCCTTGCGGAGCCCTCGGCCGAGTTGCTGAAGAAACAGCACCGGGCTCTCGGTCGGCCGGAGCATGAGCACGGTGTCGACGTTGGGGACGTCGACACCCTCGTTGAACAGATCGACCGAGAACACGA
>JAGQSN010000430.1 GCA_020439555.1 Acidimicrobiales bacterium
TGGCAGCTCGGCACCGGCTACTTCGGCGCCCGCGGCCCGCAGGGTTTCGACCTCGACCGGGTGGCCGAGGTCTGCGCCGCCGAGCCGAATGTCCGCATGATCGAGGTGAAGCTGAGCCAGGGCGCCAAGCCGGGCAAGGGCGGCATCCTCCCCGGCGCCAAGGTGACCCCCGAGATCGCCGCGATCCGCGGCGTGCCGGTCGGTCAGGACTGCATCTCGCCCAACGCCCACACCGAGTTCGACGACGTCGACGGCCTGATCGACTTCGTCGAGCGCATCGCCGAGCGCACCGCCCAAACCGCCGAAGGTCGACTAGGTAACTCGCCCAAGATCGGAGATCTTGCCGCCTGGTGGCTCTCCAACGTTGCCGCCGTGGAGGTCCGGCCCGCCACGCTGCACACCTACAAGAAAGACGCCTCCCGGATCGTGGAGCACCTGGGCGACGAGCTAGTCGCCGATCTAGACGTGGAGATGGTCCGCCGGTTCCTCGCCGTGCTGGCATCCGATGGCCTGGCCGCCTCGACGAGGCGCAAAGCCCGAGCCCGACTCCGCCAGATAGGCGACCACGCCGTCGAGCTGGGCTACCTCGCGTCGAACCCGGTTCCGCGTGTGCCAGCACCGAAGGCGACCGCCGAGGAACGCACCGCCCGCCGAACCCTGACCCCGGAGGAAACCCGCCGCCTCCTCGCCGCCCTCGACGGCAGCCGTTCCCTCGACGCCGCGGTCGCCATCCTGTTCACGTCCGGGCTACGCGTGTCGGAGGTCCTCGGGTTGGCATGGGCCGACCTCAACCTCGACGCTGGCACCGCCACGGTTCGCCGCGGTTGCACCTACACCGGCGGAGGAGTCGGGACGAGGCTCGACCACCCCAAGACGAAGGGCACGAGCGCGACCTACCACCTAGCGCCGTCCGCGGTCGCGCTCCTGCGCCAACGTCGACGGGCCCAAGCCGCCGAGCGTCTCGCCGCCGGCCCGGCATGGGAGACGATCACTTACGAAGGCCAACCGCTCGACGTCGTGTTCACAACGAGGACGGGCGCGCTCATGCCCCGCCAGGACGTGACGAACACGATCCGCCGCGCTTGTGAGTCCGCAGGGATCGACCCGGCTGGGATCGGCACGCACACCGGCCGACGCTCCGTAATCACCTCGCTCTACGTTGCTGGCCTTCCGATTGACGACGTTGCCCGCCACGTTGGACACGCCTCGCCGACGACGACCTCGGGCTACGTGCAAGACCTCGGAACCCGGCCAGCAGACACGGCCCGCCGCGCCGCTGAACTACTCGACCCCGCCGCGATAGCTGGGGAACGGTAGAGCCGATAACTGCCCTTACGCGCGAACTACAGATGTGTAACCATGTAGGCATGGCCGGCCGAAAGCTAGCGAGAGACTGGACCTTCATGGCAGATGGCGAGGAGTGGGACGGTCACATCACCGATGAGGCCGTCATGTTCGTTTCGTCCCACGCGACGCGCCGGTGGAGACGAGCACTCCTACTGCCGATTGGCGAGCATCACACTCGGCGAGACGCTGCCTGTGACGAGAGCATGATTCGGGCAGTCCTCGACACCTCGACGCGGCCCGAGCCCCCGAGCAGACCGCCCGGCGTTCCCATCCCCGAGGACCTGTACGTACGGCACCGAGAGTTCGTCGACGATGCAATCTATGGGCTGTTCTACTGGGCCCTCGCGGCGAGTGGAACAGATCTAGTAGTCCCAACCCTCCGCCACCATGGCCGGATGAAGTACGAGTCGGAGCAAGCGAGACTCGACTTCGAGGACTGGGAGCAAATCTTCTCCTACTTGGAGATGATCTTCGTAGCGTCGACCGAACGCGCGGAGGTGCTCGCCCGTCTGCCCGAGGACGACGACGTACCGGTTGAGGTTGACGACACCGACCGCGCCTATCTCGACCTCGACCCGTCCCCTCCGCCTGGGCAGGTAGTAACGGCTGTGCCGATCGTCGGCAACGCTCCGCCCGTCACGCTGCCTCGGGCAGCCTGACCCGCGGGCCCTAGTCGGCCCGTACCGCGGAACCCTCCTGCTCGAAGGCAGTTTCACCGAGGTCTAGTGCCACGTCGCGCCCATGCACGCGACGGACCGAGCAACTGACCTCGTGACCCTTACGGGCCGACATGGACGCCCCCTAGGAGGCGAAATGTCGAACACCGACAGCACCACCACGTTCACGAGCGCGGCCCTACCCCCGCTCATCGCCCGCCAAGACGCGCCGACCATCGTGCCCGTCTCGTTACCGACGATCGACCGTGCGATCAAGCGCGGTGACCTGCGCGTCACGCGCATCGGTCGACGCATCGTGATCCCTACCGCTGAACTGCTCCGCTGGGCAGGCATCGACCAGACCGGCCAGATCGCAGACCCCGAGGACGCGGCATGAGCCCCGACGCGGGCCGACCCGGGAGTGGGATCCCGGGCCGGTCTCACGGTGGTGACCTTGCTGGTGCTGGTGGCGGCTCGGTCGTTCTCGATCGTACCGGTGCCCACCGACAGGTCACCGCGAAGCAGTACCTCTCACGGCAGCCGATGGACGTGCTCGCGTCGTTCCTGGCCGGCGAGCCGAACCCCGAACAGGGCCTGTTCTGGTGCATTCGGTGCCAGAACACCCCGGCGAAGCGGATCATGCACGCACCGGCGGCCAGGGCGGTCAACGGCACCGACTGGGCCTGCACCGGCTGCGGAAAGACCGGCACGCGGTTCTCCCTCCAGAATCTGATCCTCGCCCGCCCCGAGGCCCTCGCTCTGGTGCGTGTCGCGATCGACGAGGAGGCGCGCCGTGGCTGACCTCCCAATGACTCCGAAGGTCTGGTCTGGACGCGAGCTGATGTCGACGTCGTTCCCCGAGCCGAGGTACGCCGTCCCCGGGATCATCCCCGAGGGTCTCACCCTGTTGTGCTCGACCCCGAAGTTCGGCAAGTCGTGGCTCTGCCTGTCCCTGTGCTTGTCGATCGCTCGCGGTGAACGCGCCCTCGACAAGGTGCCGGTCGATCGCGGCGAGTCGCTGTACCTGGCGCTCGAGGACACGCCCCGGCGGCTCAAGTCCCGGCTCTCGAAGTTGCTCGACGGCAAGGCCATGCCCGACGGCCTGCACCTCGTCACCGAGTGGTCCCCCGAGCTCCGCCTAGAGCAGGTCCGCCAGCACCTCCGCGACCACCCCGACACGCGCCTGGTCGTGGTCGACGTGCTGGCCAAGACGAGGCCGATCGTCGTGACCAGCGAGAGCACCTACAGCGCCGACTACCGGGCCGCCGGCGAGTGGAAGACGCTCGCCGATGAGTTCGGCGTCGCCGTCGTCGTCGTGCACCACACTCGCAAGGCCGGCTCCGAGGACTTCCTCGACACCGTGTCGGGCACCAACGGGCTCGCCGGTGCCGCCGACGCCATCATCGTCATGCGACGATCCCGAGGATCCGCCGACGCCGAGATGCACCTCACCGGCCGAGACGTCCGCGAAGCCACCTACGCCATGCGCTTCGACGACGAGACCGGCGCATGGAAGCTCCTCGACGGGCCCGCGTCGGACTACTCGACCACCGACGAACGCCGCCGGATCCTCACCGCCCTACGTGAACACGGACCGGCCACCCCGAAGACCATCGCCGAGCGGACCGGCATCAGTCACGACACCGTCAAGCACCTAGTTCGCAAGATGGTCGACGCCGACCAACTCGACACCGACGGCTCCGGCACCTACTTCACCCGACCCGGTGAAGGTGTTCACTCCGTTCACTCTGTTCACCCCCTCCCTCTCACCGGTGAACAGGGTGAACAGGGTGAACAGGTAGAGACCCTGCCCGAGGACGTCGCCTGATGCCCCGGGAGAACGCGGCCAGCAAGGCCCGCCGCTACCTCCGACTGGTGACGGCCCCCGACCTCGCAAGGCGGAACCGGCGATCTCACCAACGGTCAAGGACTCTGCCACCGCTGCCACGCCGCCAAGAGCCAACAGGAACGCACACGAGGCCAGCAGCGCCGCGCCCTGAACCGTGAGCTACCTCCACACCCTGGACTCAAAGCGTGAGCACAGAGGCCACCACAGACCCCAGGGGAGGGACCCCTCCCCCCGGTACCTCTCGATCCCGAGTAGGCCTGCCGCTATCCCTGCGTACGAGTTTGGCGACTTCGAGCAACGAGGTC
>JAGQSN010000431.1 GCA_020439555.1 Acidimicrobiales bacterium
ACCAGACCATATGCCCGGGCCTCGTCGACGAGCGCTGCGCCGTCGTCGCAAAGGATCGGTTCCGGGTTCTCGGGGGCTAGCACGGTCCAACGGCAGACGTCACGCAGCGCCGCCTCGGCCCCGCCTGCGACGAGGTCTCGCCGCGGCGACAGCACGGCTCCGAGGCCAGTCCGGTCCACCGTGCCAGGGTAAGGAACCGGAGCCGGGGTCGGCGCCACCCGCCACAGCCGTCGTCCGGCACGACCGGACCGGCCGTCATGCGGCGCGCGGGAGGGGTGTCGCCGGACGCTTACGATCCGGGCCGATGTCCGAACCCACCTTGCGTCGCGTCGGCGGGTGTCCCTTCCGCTGGGTCGACGATCGAGTCCTCGTGTTGCGCTCGAACGGGACGGTGACCCGTCTCGGCGGCGCGGCAGCCGTGGTGTGGGAGGTCACGGATCTCGCCGTGACCCGAAGGGAGATCGTCGAGCGAGCCGGTGCCCTTGCTCCGGTCGATCTCGACGGGATCGACTCGCTCGAATCCTGGGTGGGTGACGCGATCGACGGGATGGTCGAGAAGGGCCTGCTCGTCGAGGCCGGGGTCACGTCCTGATGGTCGACATGCACGACCTGAACGACGACGGCCTGACGAAGGCGGACACGGAGGTTCCCGAGGAAGATCCGGCCACCGACACTCCCGGCGGAGACGTGTCGACGGTGGACCGGGTGGTCGGTTTCGCACGGCGGCCGATCGTCGGAGCGACCGCTGCCGGTCTGCTGATCGCCGCATCCCTGCCTCCCTGGGGGTGGTGGCCGCTCGCCTTCTTCGGCCTGGCGATCGTCGATCGGCTGCTGGCAGGTGCGTCCTGGCGGTCGAGGTTGTTCCGTGGGGCGTGGACGGGTTGGACCTTGTTCGTGCCGACGATCCTGTGGATCACGCAGCTCACAGCGCCCGGTTACGTCGTGGCGGTGCTGGCGTTGGGCGGTCTGATGGGCGTGTTCTTCCTGGCAGTGCCGCCGAATGCCGGCCGACGTCCCGCGCTGATCGGCGCGTGGGTCCTGTGCGAGTCGCTGCGCACCGCGTGGCCCTTCGGCGGGGTTCCACTGTCGTTGCTCGCGGTCGGCCAGGCGGGCGGTCCGCTGCTGGCTACGGCACGCATCGGTGGCGTGCTGCTGATCGCCGCCCTGACCGTCGCCGGCGGCGTGGCGTTGTCCGCGGCCGTCGACCGTCGTGTCCTGGCCGCCGGTGGGACCGTCGCGGCGATCGTCCTCACGGTCGTCGTCGCCCACGTCGTAGCGCCTCGCGGTCACGACCTGGGACGGTCGGTGGAGGTGGCGCTGGTGCAGGGAGGTGGCGAGCAGGGCACGCGGGCCATCAACAGCGACCCTCGCAAGGTGTTCGACCGTCACATGGCCGCCAGCAAGAAGGTTCCGAAGGGTGTCGACCTGGTGCTGTGGCCGGAGAACGTGGTCGACACGAAGTGGGACGTCCAGGACTCCGAGGAGGGCGAGGAACTGTTGGACCTCGCCGAGCGCCTGAAGGCGCCGGTGCTCGTCGGCACGGTCGAGGGAGTGAGCGATACCGAGTTCCGGAACTCCCAGCAGGTCGTTCGCCCCGACGGCACGTGGGGTGACCGCTACATCAAGGTCCAGCGGGTCCCGTTCGGGGAGTGGGTGCCGTTCCGCCACTGGATCGAGAAGGTCGCCCCCGACACCCTGGCCCGACGTGACGCGACGGTCTCGCACCAGTCGGGTCTGATCCACACGGACCCCGCACCGATCGCGACCGTCATCTCGTGGGAGGTGTTCTTCGGGCACCGTGCCCGCTCGGCGGTGAACGCCGGCGGCGAGATGCTCTACAACCCGACGAACGGATCCACCTACACGGGCACGTTCGTCCAGACCCAGCAGATCGCGTCGTCACGGCTGCGGGCGGTCGAGACCGGCCGTTGGAACGTGCAGGTCGCACCGACTGGCTTCAGTGCGTTCATCAGCCCGGAAGGCGGGGTCCACCAGCGCACCGGCACGAGGGAACAGGCGGTGCGGGTGCGTGACGTGCCGCTGCGGGCTGGCAGCACCTGGTATCTCCGCTGGGGCGACCTCCCCGCCCGTGCCCTGGCCGTGGCGCTCGTCGCAACCGGCTGGGCGTTGGACAGAAGATCCAGGAATCGCGGCACACCTTTCGACTCCGCTCAAGGACC
>JAGQSN010000432.1 GCA_020439555.1 Acidimicrobiales bacterium
GGTAGAAGGCGACGTCGAGGCTGCCGACCTCCATCTCCTCACCCGTGATCGAGGTGAGCGCCTCCGCTATCGAGCGGGCGAACGGCACACCGCCGGTCTGCAACCCGACGAGGACGACCTCGTCGACTCCCGCATTGGCCTCGATGACCTCGTGAGCCATCCTCCAGACGGCCCGGCGAAGGTCGTCGCGCTCCATCACCCGGGTTCGGGGAACGAACACGCCGCCGTACGGAGGTGCCTGCCGTCGTTCTCGTTCGGCCATCCTGGCCTCGCTTCCTGTCCGTTCGGGCCTCACGGGACCCGCTTCACGGTCGTGACGACCGTACCAGTCGACGATCGACGGGTGTCCCGAACCGGTTCGATGCCGACTCCGTGCGACCGCTTCAGGATTGGTCGGCCGCGTTGCGGGCCCAGACCTCGACGCCGCCCTCGAGTTCACCGACGAGGTCGTATCCGGCGTTCCGGGCCACCCCTCCCGAGGCCGGATTGGCCGAGTTCGTCCTGGCGAACAGGCATGTGAGGGAAAGCTCTCGTAGCGCCCAGTCCGTGATGAGCGCGACCGCCTCCGACGCGTGCCCTTCTCGACGCGCTTCGGGGAACATCCAGTAACCGACCTCGGCCCAACCCCGGTCGGCCTCAGCCACCACGAAACCGACCTCGCCGTAGATGCGGTCCGGTTCGCTCGGTGCCGTGACGGCCAGGTCGACAGCGAGGCCTCGGGCGCGACGTTGGTCCTCCGTCGAGATCCACCTTCTCGCGGCTTCGACGGAGCGGTCTTCGGGAACCGTCGTCCACCGGACCACATCCGGGTCGTTCCAGGCCCGAGCGAGGGTCAGCGCGTCTCCGAAGTCCGACGCCCAGGGCCGCAGCGCTACCTGCGTCCCACGCAGCGGCGGCATGGGCAGCGGGAAAGAGTGCAGCGGGCCCTGCGGGCCGGTTGCGGTCGATCGGTCCGGAGTCGGGATTGCGTCCTCGATGGACGGATTATTGCCGGTCCAGCCGGGCGCGTCCTCCCATCGATGACCTGCGATTCGGCAGGAGTCGGTCAGCGGCCTTCGGTGTCCTCGGCGATCCGGGCGAGCATGCCGTTCACGAACTTGTGGCTGTCGTCGGTCGAGTACCGCTTCGCGAGTTCCACGGCCTCGGAGATCACCGCTCCCGTCGGCACGTCCGTCTCGGTCAGTTCGAAGATCCCGAGGCGGAGCAGAGCACGGTCGATGGCCGGCATCCGCTCGATCGGCCACGACTTCGAGTACCCGGCGATCGTTGCGTCGATATCCGACTGGTTCTCACTCACGCCGCGTACCAGGTCCGCTGCGAATGCGTCGGGCGCGACCGGTAGCTCGTCGAGGACGACAGCGAGGGGGCTGAGGTTTCGCTGTTCGGCCTCGTAGAGAAGCGACAGCGCACGCTCCCGGGCTTCGCGACGTGTGCCGATACCGTCGAATCCGGACACACGCGGCGACGCCGCATCGTCCTCGTCACCGCCGCCGATCACGTCGACGGACTCGATCCTGTCACCATCGGCCAGGTCGAGTTCGGCTGGTAGCGGGTGATCTCCGTGATCGGAACCCATCACGCCCGAGTGATGTAGTCGCCCGTGCGGGTGTCCACGCGCAGAACGTCCCCGATGTTCACGAAGAGGGGAACCTGGATCACCTTGCCGGTTTCGAGGGTGGCGGGCTTGCGAGCGCCAGAGACGCGGTCCCCCTGCACACCGGGCTCGGTCTCGGTCACCGTCAGTTCGACCGCTGCGGGAAGGTCGACTCCCACGATCTCGTCGCCGAACATCTGGAGGACGGCCGAGTCGCTCTCACGCAGGTAGTCCGCAGCACTGCCCAGCGATGCTGGGGCGACGGACAGTTGCTCGTAGGTCTCGCTGTCCATGAACACGTAGTCGGCACCGTCGCGGTACAGGTACTGCATGTCGCGCTTGTCGATCTTCGCCTGCTCGACCTTCTCCCCGGCACGGAACGTCTTGTCGAGCTGAGCACCGGTACGGACGTTGCGAAGCGTGGTGCGCACGAACGCACCGCCCTTGCCCGGCTTGACGTGCTGGAACTCGACGACCTGGAACAGTCCCTCGGAGAGGTTGAGGCTCATGC
>JAGQSN010000065.1 GCA_020439555.1 Acidimicrobiales bacterium
CCGGCACCGACACCGCCTTCGACCCGGGCCAGATGAAGATCGGCCGTCGCCTGGCGATCAAGATCCTCAACGCATCCAAGTTCGCCCTCGGCCTGGGTGACGGCGCAGCGGCCGGTTCGCCCGATTCGGCCGGCACGGTCACCGAGCCGATCGACCAGGCGATGCTCAGCCAGCTCGCCGACCTGGTCGAGGAAGCCACAGCCGCGTTCGAGGGATTCGACTACGCCAGGGCGCTCCAGCGCACCGAGACGTTCTTCTGGTCGTTCTGCGACGACTACCTCGAACTGGTCAAGGGTCGCGCCTACCGGGACGACGACTCAGCCGCATCGGCGCACCTGGCGTTGCGTACGGCGCTGTCCACGTTGCTTCGCCTGTTCGCCCCCTTCCTGCCGTACGCGACCGAAGAGGTCTGGTCGTGGTGTGGTGACGAGACGGACCGTCTCGACGGGTTCGAGACCCAGAGCGTCCACCGTGCACCTTGGCCGACGGCCGAAGAGATCCGCGCCGTCGGGGGTGGTTCGGGTGGGGCCGACGCGTCCGTCCTGACCGTCACTGCCGAAGTCCTGGGGCGCATCCGCAAGGCCAAGTCCGACGCCAAGGCATCGATGCGTGCGGACGTCGAGACCGTCACCGTCACCGACACGGCCGCCCGGATCGCTGCGCTCCGCCTGGCCGAGGCCGACCTACTCGACGCCGGCAAGGCAACCGAGTTGCTCACCGTCGAAGGCCCCGACGACGGCGAGCCGACCGTCGAGGTCGTCCTTTCGCCGACGACGGCAGAGGGCTGACACCGATCGAGCAGCCCGAGCGATGAAGCTCGACCCGACCCGTCCCGACTACGCAGAGGTCATGGCGCGGCACGAAGCAGCCGTGAGCTGTGGACTGTCCACCTACATCGATCCCACTACCGGATACACGGTGATGACCGCCGCCTACCTCGAGGCCCGGGGGTTCTGCTGCTCGAGCGACTGCCGCCACTGTCCGTGGGAAGGTATCCAGGAGTAGGCAACCGACCCGCCGTCCTTCGAGGCCATAGAAACCCAACACTGCTGTCACGGACGCGCTCGACATCACGTCCAGCACGGCCTCGCGAGGGAGCGGAGTTCCGTCGATCAGGCCGACCTGGTCTCGTTCCAGGTACGCCTCGATCCCCCGTCCGGCACGCAGCATGAGGCGCACCTTCGCCGTCCCGATCCGACCGGACCGCCACGCCTGCGCGATCGCACCGAAACGACGCACGTCGCGATGCAACCCCAACAGAGAACTAGTTCTCGATCGATCCGACTCCGACCGAGCCATCACCCATTGGGCCATCGATCGACCGCCATCGACGGCATGATCCAGGAGGTCGGACGATTCCCCCAGCACGGTCGACGCCATCGCCTCCAGCCGATCCAGGGCCCCCAGCAGGACCAGCGCGGCCTGCTGCCGTTCACCCACGCTCGCCACCGGCAGCGACCCGTCCTCGACACCGTCCAGCAACGAGGCATGCTCGGCGAGAGCATCGACAAGGCACGCGAAGCGACCCGCCGTGTCCTCCACCTCGCTTGTCATGTCGCCATCCATACAGCGCAGACTATCGAACAAGTGTTCGATTCAAAAGTATCGAATTCCAGTTGAGAGGCTGGATCGGGTCCCCTACTGTCAGGCCTCGTCGGTCCGCCGACGAAGTCGGGACGCCGACCTGTCGGCGCGGTCGAAGGAGATCCCCCGTGTCACTCCTCGTCAGTTCCATCGACGTACCCGCGCCACGCCGGCGACGTTCGAAGCGAACGAGACGAGCCGCCCTGGCCACGACACTGGTTCTGATCTGTGCCCTCCTGGCCGCGTGCGACGGACATGGCGTCATCTCGATCGACGACGGCATCCCGGGCGCTCAGGCCGACGGGAACTCGTCGAATTCCGCGCTCGATCGCACCGGTGAACGCATCGCCTTCGAGTCCAGCGCGACGAACCTCGTCGCCAACGACACGAACAGCGCCTCCGACATCTTCGTGACGGACAGGACGACCGGGGAGACAGAACGAGTTTCGGTGGCCTCCGACGGCCAGCAGGCCAACGGACCGTCCGAACTCCCGGACATCAGCGCGAACGGACGAATCGTCGCCTTCGAGTCCACGGCGACGAATCTCGTCCCGAACGACACCAACGGTGTTCGAGACGTGTTCGTCCGAGACCTCGACACGGGTACCACGGTCCGGGCATCCGTGGCCGACGGCGGAGGGCAAGGAACCGGGGACTCCGAAGGAGCCGCCATCAGCGCCAACGGGCGCTACGTCGCCTTCTACTCCAACGCCTCGAACCTGGTCGCCAACGACACCAACCATGCCGCCGACATCTTCGTCAGGGACCTGGTCAACGGAACCACCGAGCGGGTCTCGGTGGCCAATGACGAGTCCCAGGCAGACAGCACGTCGGTCACCCCGACGATCAGCGATGACGGGCAGGTGGTCGCCTTCACCTCGTCCGCCTCGAACCTCGTCCCGGGAGACGTGAACCTGTCGACCGACGTCTTCGTGCGGGACATCGCTGCGGGAACCACGATCTCGGTGACGAGCGTCCCGCTCGGCCAGTACAGCGCTACGGCCGACCCGAACATCAGTGGCAACGGCCGCTACGTGGCATTCGTGTCCGACGGAGACAACATCGTTCCCAACGACACGAACAATTCATCGGACGTGTTCGTCTTCGACCGTGACACCGGCACGACGACGCGGGTGTCGGTCGCCAGCGATGGAACCGAAGGCAACGCCGGCGGCTTCGACGCCCACCTGAGCTCGAACGGCCGGTACGTCTCGTTCTCCTCGTGGTCGGACAACCTCGCCCCCAACGATGCGAACGGACCGTACGGCGCTGACGTCTTCGTACGCGACAACGTGACCGGCCAGACCTCACGGGTGTCGGAGAGTTCCTCCGGCATGAGTGGCAACGCCGACTCCCACGAGTCCGACATCAGCCGTGACGGACACGTGGTTGCATTCAGCTCGGATGCGACCAACCTCGTCAGCGGCGACGAGAACGGGTTCGCCGACATCTATTACAAGCTGTTGCCGTAGACCCTCGACATTCCTCGAACCAGCGAGCTTTCCGTCTTCTGTCGGACGGATGGATCAGCCGAAGGGGCTGTGCGAGGGAATTGCGCCGCTCCCAGTGCCGAGCCAGACGATCAATGCGATCGCGATCACTGCTCCGACGATCATCGGCGGCACGACGAAGAAGCTGCTCTCGGGAGCGTGACCATGGTCGTCGTGGCCATGGCCGTGATCGTCGTGACCGTGACCGTGATCGTGGCCGTGATCGTTCGCGTGGTCGTCGTGCCCGGATGCCATGCCCGTCATCGTGTCACCGGTTCAGCGGTCGGGTGAAGTTCGCAGGCGGGATCGGGATCTCCGCCGCGCTGAGCGCCTCTGCGATCCGGACCCGCAAGAGGCGGCTCACCCGCCACTGGGCACCAGGCCGGGTCTTGCCCTGCACCCGGATCGTCGCTGCATCGGGGCCGAGGTACTCGATGCCGAGCACCTCGGGTCTTTCGAGCACGTCGGGCTCGGCGTCCTCACGTGCCCACACCTCCTCAGCGGCGGCGAGGATCACGTCGGCGGCGCGTTCGAGGTCCGCCTTCGGATCGACCTGTACGTCCACGACCGCGCGGGCCCACTGCTGCGACTTGTTCCCGACCCGGAGGATCTGGCCGTTCGGAACGTGCCAGACGGTTCCGTTCGCGTCACGGAGGCGTGTCGTTCGGAGCGTGACCTGCTCGACGGTTCCCACCGCCTCGCCCACGTCGATCACGTCACCGACGCCGAACTGGTCCTCGATGATCATGAAGGTCCCTGACAGGAAGTCGCGGACCAGGCTCTGCGCCCCGAAGCCGAGAGCGACGCCTGCGACTCCGGCCCCGGCGAGTAGCGGGCCCAGGTTCAGACCGAGGGCTCCGAGGAGGTAGATGAAGGCGAAGGTCCAGATCACCCCGGAGCAGACGCTGCGCAGGACGATGCCGATCGTCTTGGCCCGGGCGGCGGCCCGCATGTTGACACCGCCGGTGTCGAGGAAGATCGAGGGGGTGCGGTCGCGCAGCTTGTCGAGCTTCCCGGATTCCTGGGCGCCCTCGATACGTGCTGCGAACCGTTTGATGACCCGACGTACGACACGGTTGAGCAGCCACGCACCGACCAGGACGCACAGGATCGACAGGGGTGTCCCCGTCAGCCAGTCCGCGAACTCGGCCATGCCGACCGATTCGGTCCGTTCGAACACGAACCGGCAGACGTTGCCGGGTGCCTGACCACAGGCCTCCAGCCTCTTGACCGGGTCGACCTCGGCGAACACGGCCACGAGCATCGCCTGCCCGGTCAGGGAGCCTTCGTCGTCGTGGTTGCTGCGGTCGTTGTCGTCGCCCCGGCCGCCGTCGTGGTGGTCGCGAGCGACGGGTCGGACTTGAGCACGTCGACGATGCGCACGACGAACACCAACGCCTCGTTCGGTCCGATGTCACCCTGGCCGGTCGCGCCGTAGGCCATGTCCGACGGGATGACTATCCGCCGGAGCGCACCCTTCTTGGCGCCGATGATGCCATCGGTCATCCCCTTGATCGTTCCGCCCTGGCCGACAGTGAAGTCGAGGGTCGATTCGCTGTCCCAGGAGGAGTCGAACTGCTGACCGTTGGTGCAGGAGACGCCCACGTAGTCCATTTTCACGTAGTTGCCGGCCTTGATCGCGGTGCCCTTCCCAGGCTCGATGTCGTTCGTCTCGAGCTCGGTCGGCACCTTCACCGGCATCTCGACCGTGGTCGGCTTCCCAGGCCGCTTGCCGGCGGGAAGGGGCGCGGTCTCACGGCAGTACTCAGGAGTCTTCGAGACGCTGAAGAGTTCGACGACGAACGTCAGAGGCTCGTTCGGGCCGATCCCTTGGCCCGGGTTGCCGCCGGCGCCGTAGGCGTCGGCGGCAGGAAGCGTTATCTGGCGAATGCCGCCGACGGCCATTCCGGCCATCGCCTTGGCGAGCGCCGGCAGGAGGGTCCCGCTGGCAGGGTCCACCGAGAGCGGGCGCTTCGATGCCCACGTGTCGGTGAACACGGTTCCGTCCGCCTTGGCCCCCAGCAAGTTCATGTTGGCGTACTGGATCTGCCCGAGCGTGCAACCCGCGCCCTTCTTCAGGTCCTTCTGGACGACCTTGGTCGGGGCCTTGTCGATCTTCGGAGCCTCGGGTGCCTTCGTCGTCGGGGTGGCGGAGGTCGGATGGCAGATCATCCCGTCCTTGGCGACCGGCCCGACCGCCGCATCGTCGTCGGATTTCCCGCAGGCGGCGAGAGCGAGGGTGGAGGCCAGGAGGACCGCTAGTGCGCGGCGGGACAGCGATGACGGCATGAGGTTCAACGTTAGCCACGGCCCGAGAGGCGACCGCCGCGCTGAACCGACGAACCCTCAGGCTTGGTCACCTCCTCGACGCCCGTGCTAGCCATCGGATGGCCGATCCCTCGAGACCTGGACGAACCTCATGACGATCCCGCAGACGGTGCGATCGACCGACGGAGTCGAACTCGCACTCCACGACTTCGGTGGGGAGGGGCCGGTCCTGTTTGTGTGCCACGCGACGGGGTTCTGTGCAGGGCCGTACCGACCGATGGCGGCCCGTCTCCTCGATCGATACCACGTCGTGGCGTTGGACTTCCGGGGTCACGGGGACTCCACGGCTCCCGAGTCGGGCGACTTCGACTGGGAGGGAATGATCGACGACGTACTCGCCGTGGCCGACGTTCTCGGCAGACCGGTGTTCGGTTTCGGTCATTCGATGGGTGGCGCTGCGGTTCTCGGGGCGGAACGTCGCAGCCCTGGCACGTTCCGGAGCGCGTTCGTGTTCGAACCCATCGTCATTCCAGCGGAGTTCGTGAACCACGCGCCGCAGCCGAACCCGCTCGCCGAGTCGGCGAGGCGCCGACGGCCGACGTTCCCGAGCCGTCCCGACGCACTCGCCCGCTACGCGTCGAGGCCGCCTCTCGGTGTGTTCCGCTCGGACGCTCTCGCCGCCTACGTGGACGGGGGCTTCGCCGACACGCCCGGCGGCGAGGTGACCCTGAAGTGCCTGCCGGAGGTCGAGGCCGCCGTGTTCGACGCGACGGGGAAGCCGACGCCTCAGCACCTGAGCGAGGTGAAGGTCCCTGTCACGCTCGCGATCGGCCACCGCGACCCGGGTCCCGGGCCGGCGGAGTTCGGCCGCATCGCTGCACCGTTCCTGCCCGACGGGACCCTGCTCGACTGCCCCACCCTCGGTCACTTCGGCCCGTTCCAGGACCCCGACCTCGTGGCGGACGAGATCATCACCGCCTTCGCCTCCGTCGAGGTCTGACCCGCTTCCTTTCGCACAGGCAGCGGAGATCGTCGAGAGGATCTACCGTCACCGGCGGCATCCGAGAGCCCGACCGTCAGGGGCTGTCGTGATCGACGAAGGGGACCGCCATGACCATTCAAACGCGCACGATCGGATCGAACGGCCCCGCCGTCGGAGCGATCGGACTCGGGTGCATGAGCTTCTCACCCATCTACGGGGGCTTCGAGGGAACCGACCCCGACGAGGTGATCGGACGCGCGCTCGACCTCGGATGCACCCTGCTGGACACGGCTGACATCTACGGCCCGTTCACATCCGAGGAGGTCGTCGGTCGAGCGATCCGAAACCGCCGCGACGAGGTCGTGCTCGCGACGAAGTTCGGGATCACGTTCACAGTCGTGGACGGGCAGTTGGTCAGGGGCGTGAACGGAACGCCGGAGTACGTGCGACAGTCGGTCGAAGGATCGCTCTCCCGCCTCGGAGTCGAACACATAGACCTCTACTACCTTCACCGCCCGGATCCCTCGACGCCGATCGAGGTGACCGTCGGGGCGATGGCCGAACTCGTCACCGAAGGCAAGGTTCGCCATCTGGGGCTCAGCGAGGCGTCGGTCGACACGATCCGGCGGGCTCACGCCGTGCACCCCATCACCGCGCTCCAGTCCGAGTACTCGATCTGGAGCCGCGACATCGAGGTCGACATCGTGCCGACGTGCCGCGAACTGGGCATCGGGCTCGTCGCCTACAGCCCGCTGGGTCGGGGTTACCTGACCGGGACGATCGACTCGACGTCGGACCTCGCCGCAGGCGATTTCCGCCGAGGTCTTGACCGTTTCACCGACGAGGCCCTCGATGCGAACCGCTCCGCTGTCGCCGCCGTCACCTCGATCGCCGAGACTCACGGCTGCACCGCCGGCCAAGTCGCGCTCGCATGGGTGCTCGGCCGAGGCGACGACATCGTGCCGATCCCCG
>JAGQSN010000007.1 GCA_020439555.1 Acidimicrobiales bacterium
CACGACGCCGAACTGGTGGAGAAGGTCTGGGGTGACGACCTGCGCGTGGAAGGGGTCGTGGTCGAACGCCTCGACGGAGCCGACCACCTCGACGCCGTCGTGCGCTCGTTCGGGCCACGTCCCGGTCGACGCCTCGGAATCCTGCTCGACCACCTCGTCGACGGATCCAAGGAGGCGCGCCTCGCCGCCACCATCGACCACCCCGACGTGGCGATCACCGGCCACCCGTACATCGACATCTGGCAAGCGGTGAAGCCGTCGGTGATCGGCGTGAAGGCATGGCCGGAGGTACCCCGAGGAGAGGACTGGAAGACCGGCGTGCTCAGTCGGCTCGGCGTCACCGCCGAACCGGGCCGCTTCTGGAAGCACCTGCTCGGCAAGGTCACATCCTGGACGGACCTCGAACCGCCCCTGATCGGCGCCGTCGAAGAACTGATCGACTTCGTGACCGAACCACCTCGGTCCTAGGCGCGGGCTTTCTGCTTCGCGGGAGACGCTTTGGTGGTAGCCCGGGGCTTGCTGTTGACCGCGGGGACCACGGCGACGTGGACGGCGTCGAGCTTCGCCGCGAGGTCCGGTACCAGTTCGAGAATGGCCAGGTGACCTTCGAGGCGAACGAGCAGGTCGCGCACTTCGGTGAGGGTCTTGTCGACATCGGCGAGCGATCCGTCGACGTCGGTCAGCGTCGTCGCCACGGTCGAGAGGGTCTCGTCCGCATGACCGAGAGTGCGGTTCACCTTCGCGACGATGCCGTCGATCTTGTCGTTGATCTCGGCGACGGGGTTCGGGATCAGTCGTGCCACACGATTTCCTTGTCGTTCTGGTTCGGGGTCGGGCGATGGGGACTTCCGCCTGAGCGAATGGACCACCCTCCTCGGTCGATGGTCCTCACGAAGTTCGGCCGCGGCGTTCGACGACCCGTGCGACGTGCGCACGGATGAGACGGGCCACCTCGTCGGGATGGGAGCGCGGGATCCAGTGCTTCGCGTCGATCTCGACCCGCACCAGGTCCGGCGCGATCGCCTCGATGCCGTCGAGCAGACGCGGGCCTACGTAGGGATCTCTGGTGGGGATCACCAACTGGACCGGGACCTCGGTGCGTGCATTCGGGTTCCGTCGGTGCCGGAAGATGTTGGCCCGGTAGAGGCGCATCCCGGCGATCGCATCAGCGGTCACGTCACCGGGCCAGCCGTCGGTGGAGCGGATCCCCTCGCTTCGTTCCAGGACTTTCGCCCACCGTCGCCCGAGACCTGCCTTGAAGGCGCGTGGTGCCAGGGGCGTGTGGAAGGCGACGATGTACCAGGAGTGCAGGCCCTGGCGAGCGGCCTGGCCCCACCGGCGCAGGCCGGGGCGACGACGGGCAGCCATCCAGTTCGCTACATGGTCCAAACCCGGGCCCGACATCGAGGTGTAGCCGGCGATCCGCTTCGCCACGTCGCCGTCGACGACGGCCGACCAACCCTGGATCGAGCCCCAGTCGTGGGCAACGAGGTGGACGGGTTCGTCGGGCGACACGTCGTCGATCACCGCGGCGATGTCCGTCACCAGCAGTTCGAGGCGGTAGTCGGCTGTTCCGGCCGGTCTTTCCGAGTGCCCGGCGCCTCGCACGTCGTAGGTGACGACGCGGTGATCAGGGAGGAGGCGATCGACCACCAGGTCCCAGACGTGGTGGTCGTCCGGGTAACCGTGGACGAGGAGGACGGTCGGGCCCTGCCCGCCGTGGTCCTGCACGGCCAGCCGCACGCCCCCGGCTCCTTCGACCAAGTGGACGTCGGGCCCTGGGTGGCCGTTCAGGTCGGTTCGATCGACTGGTCCGGCCACACGGCGAACCTTGTCACGAATCCATGACGAGGTCAACGGCAGGCGGTCGGAGAGGTTGTCGTCGTAGGCTTTCGGGGTGAGCGCCAGTGCCCTTCACGTTCCGGTCCACCCCGTCCGCTTCGTCACTGCCGCGAGCCTGTTCGACGGTCACGACGCCGCCATCAACATCATGC
>JAGQSN010000433.1 GCA_020439555.1 Acidimicrobiales bacterium
CCTCCTCCAGGTACTGGGTGGTCAGCAGGATCGTGGCACCACTGCCGACGAGACCCTCCAGGACCTCCCACAGGTCGTTTCGGGCCCTCGGGTCCAGGCCGGTCGTCGGCTCGTCGAGGAACAGGACCTCGGGCCTGGCTACGAGAGTTGCCGCCAGGTCGAGGCGGCGACGCATGCCACCCGAATAACCGGACGTGACGCGCTTGGCGGCGTCCGCGAGACCGAACTGTTCCAGCAGCTCACCGGCCCTGACCTTCGCGTCCGACCGACCGAGCTGGTGGAGCTCGCCGATCATCACCAGGTTCTCGAATCCCGTCAGAAGCGGGTCGACCGTCGCGTCCTGGGCGGCGAGACCGATCCGACGCCGCACCTCCGTCGGCTGGGTCGCCACGTCGTAGCCCGCGACCTTCGCCGTGCCGGACGTAGCGTCCGCGAGGGTCGTGAGGATTCTGACGGTGGTGGTCTTCCCGGCACCGTTGGGGCCGAGGATCGCGGTGACCGTACCGGTCGGAACCGCGACGTCGACTCCGTCGAGCGCGACCTTCTCGCCGTAATGCTTGACCAGGCCGACGGCTTCGACGGCAAAGGATGGGGACATGAGGGAACTCCGGGGGGCACGACGGACGGGTCGGCGAAACTGTGCGGCGGACGGCCGGCGGCGGTAAGCGAGAACGGTACGAAGCAAAACCGGTCACCATGTGTCCCCTTTTGCGATGTTCTCGCGGCAGCCGGAGCGACGATTCTCGCGAACCGTCACCCCTCGGGCCACAGAATTTCGTGACCCGCGTCAGGCTTCGGCTCGCTCCGCCCACCAGGCGTCGAGGCGCCGGCGCGCCTCCTCCTCCCCGAGCGGCCCCTCTTCCAGTCGAAGTTCCAGAAGGAAGTCCAACGCCTCTCCCACCTCACGACCGGGTGGGAGGCCGAGGTGGGCCATCACCGCCTTGCCGTCGAGGTCCGGGCGGATGGCGTCCAGTTCCTCCTGCGCCTTGAGCGCGGCGATCCGCTCCTCCAGTTCGTCCATCCGTCGGGACAGTCGCTCGGCCTTGCGCTTGTTGCGTGTAGTGCAGTCGCAGCGGGTCAACTCGATGAGCTCCTCGAGGACCTCTCCCGCGTCCCTGACGAACCGACGCACCGCACTGTCGGTCCATCCCATCCCGTAGGTGTGGAACCGCAGGTGCAGGTAGACGAGCTTGCGGACCTTCGCGATGTCGTCGTTGGAGTACTTGAGCGCCTGCATCCGGTCACGGGCCATCCGGGCACCGACGACCTCGTGGTGATGGAAGGACACACCTCCGTCCGTGAAGGCACGGGTCTTCGGCTTGCCGACGTCATGAAGGAGCGCCGCAAGCCGAGTCAGCCGATCGGGGCGGGTCTTGGCGACCACGGCGATCGTGTGGGCGAGTACGTCCTTGTGGTGGTGGACCGGATCCTGTTCGAGTCGCATCGCCGGCAACTCCGGCAGGAACTCCTCGGCGAGTCCCGTGTCCACCACGAACCACAGCCCGGCGGACGGGTCCGCCACGACGAGCAACTTGTCCAACTCGTCACGGATCCGCTCTGCAGACACGATCGAGAGCCGATGGGCGTTGGAGCGCACGGCAGCCACGAGTTCCGGTTCGGGAGCCAGCCCGTACCCGGCGATGAAGCGTGCCGCTCTCAGCATCCTCAGTGGATCGTCGGTGAAGGAGACCTCGGGCGACAGCGGCGTGCGCAGACGGGACGCGGCGAGATCGGCGGCACCGCCGTGGGGATCGATCAGTTCGGGGTCGGGCACGCGCAGAGCCATCGCGTTCACGGTGAAGTCCCGTCGGGCGAGGTCGTCCTCGATGTCGTCACCGAACGCGACCTCGGGCTTTCGGCTGTCGGGTGAATACGACTCGGCACGGTGAGTCGTGATCTCGATATGACGATCACCGAGCTTCACGCCGATCGTTCCGAACCGTTCCCCCTGGGACCACATCGCGTCCACCACCGGACCGACGATCGCCTTGATCTCGTCGGGTCGGGCAGGGGTGGTGAGATCGATGTCCGCGTCGTCTCCCAGCGGTCTTCCCAGCAGTTGGTCACGGACGATCCCACCGACCAGGTAAAGGGGACGCCCGGCGTCGACGAACCGATCCGCGAGGGGACGGATCTCGTCGAGCACTACCTGAAAACGGGCTGGGACCACGGCGCGACGCTACGCGAGCGCCGTCACGGGTCTCACATGCGCCCGACCTCGGAGGGGTGGACGACCCTCAGCGCAGCGTGGCGAGGCCCGCCTGCTGCACCGAGATGCGGAACTCGTCGGGCTGCGCCGAACGGTCGAGCGCCTCGTCGAGGGTGATGTACTCGTCGGTGTAGAGCTGGAGGA
This sequence comes from Acidimicrobiales bacterium, assembly GCA_020439555.1. Classification (GTDB taxonomy): domain Bacteria; phylum Actinomycetota; class Acidimicrobiia; order Acidimicrobiales; family Iamiaceae; genus Aquihabitans. Next base: position 2,354 of record JAGQSN010000433.1, read on the forward strand.
GCGCCTGGTCGAAGGTAGCCATGCCGTGGTAGTCACCCTCGGCCATCAACCGCTCGAGGACCGCCGGGTCGGCGTCGTTGATGATGGCGTCCTTGACCTTGTGGGTACCGACCAGGGACTCGACGACCGCAACTCGACCCCGGCCGTCGGCACGGGCGACGAGACGCTGGCAGATCACCCCGCGGAGCACGCGACCGAGCACCTTGCGGACGGGAATCTGCTGGTGCGGTTCGAACCGGTCGATCAGCGACGCGAGAGTGTCGGTCGCCGTCAGCGCGTTGACGATCGCGATCACCAGCCGGCCGGAGGCCGCGGCGGAAAGGGCTTCGGAGACCGCCGCCGCGTCGGGGAGGTCGGAGACGAAGATGACGTCCGCGTCCTGGCGGGCGACCCGCCGCAGCGCCTCGGCGACGTCCGGGGTGTCGGCCCCGACCTCGCGTTGGCTGACCACAGCCATGCGGTCTGCGTGGAGCACCTCGATCGGATCCTCGATCGTGATGATGTGACACGACTGTGACGCGTTGATGTGGTCGAGCATCGCGGAGGCCGTCGTTGTCTTGCCCGAGGCGAAGGGACCCGACACGAGGATCAGGCCGTCGCGGCAGCCGGCCAGGTCGGCGACGATCGGGGGGACGCCGAGATCGTTGATCGCGGGTGCGCCCGGCACGACTCGCCGGATCGCGAGGCTCACCGAACCTCGCTGGCGGAACACGTTCACGCGGAAGCGGCCGAGACCGGGAACGCTGTGAGCCAGGTCTGTTTCACCAAGTGCCTGGAACTCCGCCGCCTTGGTCTCGTCGAGTAGTTCGACGGCCAACTGTTCGATCGCGCCGGAGTCCATCGAGTCCAGCGACGTGCGTTCGAGACGTCCGTTCCGGCGGATGCACGGCGGCGATCCGACCTTCACCAACAGGTCCGAGCCCCGCTCCTCGAGCAGGTATTGCAGCAGGTCGACGACACGCACCATGGGAGGTCTCCTCGGGAGGGTTCGGACGACGACGCGCGGTCGCCCGGCCCTACCCGTCGGTCAGTTCGGCCCGAATCTTGAGGGCTTGGACCGTCACGTCGTTGTCGGTTCCGCCGGAACTCGCCGACTCGGGTCGGTAGGCACCGTCGTCCACCAGCGAAGACAGGACGGATCCCACGCATGTCGTCAACGCCTCCAGGTCGTAACCGCCCTCGAGGAACAACAGACAACGACCGCTCGGTACGAGCGGGAGTAGGGCAGCCGTCATGTCGGCGTAGTCGCCGGCGGTGAGACCGAGACCGCACAACGGGTCGCGGCGGTGACCGTCGAACCCGGCCGATATCAACAGCCAGGTCGGTCCCCAATCGGCAAGGGTCGGACAGATCACGTCGTCCAACGCGGCCCGGTAGGACTCACCCGTCGTACCCTCGGGGAACGGCAGGTTGAGCGTCGTGCCCCGGCCTGCCTCCGCGCCGACATCGGACACGCGGCCGGTACCCGGATAGAGGGGCCATTCGTGCATCGACACGTAGAAGACGTTCGGGTCCGCCCAGAAGATGTCCTGGGTGCCGT
>JAGQSN010000434.1 GCA_020439555.1 Acidimicrobiales bacterium
CCGTAGTTCTCGATCATCCAGCGGACCGCCACCGAGGTGTCGAGTCCACCGCTGTAGGCCAGCACCACACGCTTCGCCACGTTCTTCGTCCTTACTTCAGTCGCTCAGGTCCTGAGCCTTCGTGCAGGTTCAGATGTTGCCAGACAGCCGCCCGAATCCCTCCACCCGGAGAGGCATCTCAGGCGCCGGGCCGGGTGTTCGTGCCGGGGCGTAGCTTTCCGCCATGGCAACTTCCCCGGAACCTTCTCGGCGTCTGCCCGCGGTCAACACCTTCGACGACCCTCTGGCCCGGCTCGACGCGGTCGCGACGATCGACGCCCTCGATGCCGGTGACCTGGGCGAACACGAAGTTGTCCTGGCAGCGGTGGAACGTGCGCAGAAGGTCGATCCGTTGATCGGGGCGGTGATGTTCGAGCGCTACGACCAGGCGTTGGCCACCGCGTCAGGCCGTTCCGGGCGTCGCCGGGGTTCCTTCGACGGTATGCCGACGTTCATCAAGGACATGGTCCCGGTGGCTGGCCTGCCGTCCACGTGGGGTGCTGCCGCCCTGGCCGACGCTCCCCCGCAGAAGCGGACCCGGGGAGTGGCCCGCGACATGGAGCGCATGGGCATGACTCTGCTCGGCACGTCGACGATGCCCGAGTGGGGGTTCGTGCCGTCCACGGAGTTCCCCGAACGGGAACCGACCCGCAACCCTTGGAACACGGACCGAACGATCGGTGGTTCCTCCGGCGGTGCGGCAGCGCTCGTCGCGGCCGGGGTGGTTCCGGTGGCGCACGCTGTCGACGGCGGCGGTTCGATCCGTATTCCCGCGGCTTGCGGCGGACTCGTCGGCCTGAAGCCCACGCTCGGTCGGTTGCGCCGCCACGCGGATGAACGCAACCTGCCGGTGTCGATCTCGGTGGACGGAGTGGTTTCGCGGACCGTCCGTGACATCGCCCGCTTCCATGCCGAGATGGAGAAGGTGTTCCTGCCCCGGTCGATGGCGCCGATGGGCGAGGTGACCGGTCCGCCGTCACGACGTTTGCGTATCGGGGTGCTCGGCGAGATCCCGGGTGTCATCTCTATCGACGCGCCGACTGCCGCGACGCTCCGCTCCACTGCGGACCTGTTGGCCGGCCTCGGTCACCACGTCGAGGAGACGTCGGCACCGGTCGAGCCGGTGCAGTTCCGCGACGACTTCATCTTCTATTACCGGTTCCTCGTGTTCGCGGCGACCAACACGGCCCGGATCGCCCACGGTTCGCACTACGACCGTTCGAAGCTCACGAAGTTCTCCCAGGGGATGGCGGCGTCGTTCCGGGAACGACCCGGCCACATCGTCGGTGTATCCAGGCGCCTGCGGCGCGTGCGGCAACTGACGGCGGATCTGCATCGCCGTTTCGACGTGATCCTGAGCCCGACGCTGTCGAGCGTTCCCCCCGAACTCGGTCATCTGGGAGCGAACGTCGACTTCGAACCGCTCCTGGAGCGGATCGCGGAGTGGATGCCGTACACGCCGCTGGCGAACGCAGCGGGAACCCCGTCGATCACGGTCCCGATGGGTTTCGACGAAGCGACCCACCTACCAGTCGGAGCGATGCTGTCGGCAGACTTCGGCGCTGACGCCCTGCTCCTGCAGGTAGCACTCGAACTGGAGAACGCCCAACCCTGGGACCTGAACCACCTCGCCTGACCGAACGGCTACGCAGAACTGCCCATTGTCCACCCAAGGGCGGCGCCGTACAGTTACCGTACAACGGATGGAGGTCGAGGAGATGGCACGCACGTCACGAATCGAGATGCGAGCAGAACCCGAACGAGAACGGCGGATCCGCCACGCCGCTGCCCTCACCCACCAGTCCGTCAGTTCGTTCGTGCTCGACGCGGCTTCCGAAAGAGCAGATGACGTCATCGCTCAGAACGCGATGTCCGTCGTGTCCGACGACTTCTTCGACGCACTCCTCGAAGCGCTCGACCGACCGCCGAGGAAGAATGCCGCGCTGGCCCGACGAGCCAGCCAGAGCCGTCGGGTTACGCAGCACTGACGTGCGGTTCCGCTCCGAACGACTCTCCGAGGACCACAACGTCGACGATTTCGCCAGCGGCAACGACGCGCTCGACGACTGGCTCAAGCGACACGCACACCACGCTGCGGCGATGAACACGGGCCGGACGTTCGTCTGGCATTCCGGTGAGGACAGGGTCGTTGCCTACTTCACGCTCGCGGCACACCGGGTACGGCGGGAAAACGTCGCCAGGCGAGCGGGCAGGGGCTCACCGATCGAGATTCCCGCTGTTCTGCTCGCCCGCCTTGCGCTGCACACGAACCTTCACGGACAAGGCCTCGGTGGCGAACTGCTGTGGGACGCGCTGACTCGAACCGTTGCCGCCGGCAGCATCGCTGCCGCACGTCTGATCGTCGTCGACGCCATCGATGACAACGCCGCGGACTTCTACGAGCACCACGGCTTCCTACCCAGTCCCGACGACCCGCACCTGCTGGTCCAGAAGCTCAGCGACATCGCCAGATCGCTGGGCATCTCTTGATCGACGGGGTTCCTGGCTGCCTGTTCCGAACGACGAGCGACAGTCCGGCTTGGCCGATCAACAGCGTCGTCGAGCGAGAGCACCCCTCCAGGCACGGCCTGTGAGCGAGTCAGCGGGCGTTGCCCGCCATGGACTGGAGCTTCGATGCCAACTGGCGACCGGTCGTTCCTTCGGCCGCTACGACGATGATCGTGTCGTCCCCGGCGACGGTGCCCACGACCTCTGACCAGCCCGAGCGGTCCAACGCGGCGCCGACGACGTTCGCGTGACCTGGTGGGGTGCGTAGCACCACGAGGTTCCCCGACGGGACGATCTCCACCACCCACTCGACGAGTACCCGTCGCAGGTGGTCCTCGGGAGCCCTCTGGTCCTTCGGCAGTTCGGGGATCGCGTAGATGCTGTCGACACCGTCCGCGGCGCGGACCTTGATTGCACCGAGATCGTCGAGGTCACGGCTCACCGTCGCCTGCGTGGCGGCGCAACCGTTCGCCGCGAGGAGCGACACCAGATGCTCCTGGCTCGTGACCTGATGGGAGGACAGGAGTTTGCCGACGAGGTGCTGACGCTGGGACTTGGGCAGGCGGGCGGGCTCGACGGCGGTCATGGTCATCGCTCCCCTGCTGCGACCAACCACTGGATCGCCGCCCGAGCCGCCGGCAGGCGGTTCGCAGCTTCCGGCCACACCCGGCTTCGCGGCCCGTCGAGGACCTCGTCGG
>JAGQSN010000435.1 GCA_020439555.1 Acidimicrobiales bacterium
CGTGATGGCCTACGGGAGGATGCAGTTCCCGAACGTCGGTAGCCCCAGGAAGCGGTTGCCGAGCCAGGTCACGCCGCCGGGGTAACCCTCGACCATCGCCGTGACGTGTTCACCAGGCAGCGTCGCCCACGTGACGTTCGCTCCCTTGTTGCACCAGGTGCGGCGCAGGTCCCGGGCCTGACCGTAGGGGACGATCTCGTCGACGATGCCGTGGAACTGGTACACGGGGGCGGCGGGCTTGGTCCCGCCGAGCTTGTTCTCCCGCAGGCGTGCTTGCCATGCGGGCGTCGCCAGCGGATCCGACGTCGTGTACTCCGAGCGCGTGCTGAACGCCGTCTGGAACATCGTCGAGATCCCGTCGACGCTCACGAGACACACGTCGTCGGACTCCGACACGAGCTGCTGGCCCTTCGCGTTCAGGTAGGGGGTCAGGTCGAGATCGGGGTATGCGGAGTCGATGCCGAGGGCTGCCATGAGAGCGAAGGCAACGAACGGCGTCCCGTCACCGAACTCGGCAACCGCCTCCAGGTCCCCGGGGACACCACCGGCGACCGTTCCCTTCACGTTGAGCTCGGGGGCGTAGGTCGACTCGAGCTGTGCCGCCCAGCCGGCAGCGCCACCACCCTGCGAGTAGCCCATGATCCCGACCGGCCCGTCCGAGGCGAGGCCCGAACCTGGAAGCTGCTGCGCCGCTCGTGCGGCATCCAGGAGCGCTCGGCCCTCGGACTGGCCGACCACGTAGGTGTGCACGCCCGGGGTGCCGAGACCTTCGTAGTCCGAGACGACCACGGCCCAACCAAGATCGAGCAGACCCTTGATGAAGAGGCCCTCGTAGTCGACGCCGTTCGCCAGGGTGTAGCTGGGTGCGCACTGATCGCCGAGGCCGCGGGTACCCACACCGAAGGTGACGAGCGGTCGTTTGCCGAACCCGAGCCACGGAGTCGTCGGCACGAGCACGGTTCCCGAGACGGCGTTCGGTTGACCGGTGGCGCTCGTCGAGCGGTACAGGATCTGCGTGGAGGTGACTCCGGGCACGGGCACCTTGCCCACCGGGTCGAGGGTGAACGTGCTCGGACGGCTACGCAGGATCGCGCCTGCTGGAACCGACGGCAGCGGATCCGGTGGCGTGTAGAACGCGTCGTTGTCCGGCGTCGGCGGGTCGCACGCAGTCAACGCGAGAGCGCCGACCGCTGTGATGGCGACCGCGAGAACGCGGACGAGGTTGCGTACGGAACGACGACGCATCACGTTCGTCTCCTGCGATAGGTGGGGGAGCGGCGCACGCTCGGGGGCCGCGTGGCGGGCAAATGGTGTCCGGGAATGTGACAGATGTCAACGACCTCGAGAGGTGTCCGTGGGCGTCGTTCGGAACAGGGATCGGCTCTCGGCGCGGCCGGTGTCTCTTGGAACGCCGCGGACGGTCGCTCCTACTGTGACCGCATGTCTGACGCCCCGTCACGAACGACCCCCGAGACAGTGCTGCGCACGCGGTTCACCGAGATGGTCGGTTGTACCTACCCGATCGTGCAGACCGGGATGGGATGGGTGTCGGGATCGAACCTGACAGCCGCGACGTCCAGCGCCGGAGGCTTCGGGATCCTCGCTGCGGTGACGATGACGCCCGAGCGGATGCGTGACGCCGTGCGCTCCGTGAAGGAACGTACCGACGCCCCCTTCGGGGTGAACTTCCGGGCCGATCAGCCGGACCTCTCCGAGCGGCTCCGGTTCGTGACCTCCGAAGGCGTTCGACTCGTGTCATTCGCCGGTGCACCCACCAAGGACGCCATCAAGCAAGTTCACGACGCCGGCGCCGTCGTCGTTCCTACGGTCGGGGCCAGGCGACACGCCGAGAAGATGCTCGAGTGGGGGGTCGACGGGGTCATCGCGCAGGGAGGCGAAGGAGGCGGCCACACCGGCAGCGTTCCGACGTCGCTCCTGTTGCCGCAGGTCGTCGAGGCGGTCGGGGAGTCGATCCCAGTACTCGGCGCCGGCGGTTTCCACTCCGGGGCGGGTCTCGTCGCGGCGCTCGCGTACGGCGCGGACGGCATTGCGATGGGGACGAGGTTCCTGTTGACCGCCGAGAGCCGTGTGCCCGATGGGATCAAGGGCCGCTACACGGCCGCGACCGTCTTCGACACGGTGGTGACCACGGCCTTGGACGGTGCCCCACAACGGGTGATCCGAACCGAGACCGTCGACGGTCTGGAGAAGGCCCCGACGGTGTTGAAACTCCCGGCAGCGGTGCGACGCGCGCTCGCGTTCCGCAAGGAGACCGGGACGCCATTGCGGGATCTCGTGAAGGAGGGCTTGGCGATGCGCAAGAGCCAGGACCTCACCTGGGCGCAGTTGGCAATGGCCGCGAACGCCCCGATGCTCA
>JAGQSN010000066.1 GCA_020439555.1 Acidimicrobiales bacterium
GGTAGCGCTCCTTCTGCTCGTCGGTCCCCCAGTTGAGGAGGGTGTGCATGTTTCCCTCGTCGGGGGCCTGGCAGTTGAACACCCAGGGGCCGTAGTAGGACTTCGCCGCCTCCGCCTGGACCATCGCGAGCTCGACGTGGCCGAGTCCCATCCCGCCCCATTCCTTGGGCATGTGCGGCAACCAGATGCCGGCCTCCTGGGCCTTGGCGCGCATGGCGATGAGCTTCTCGATGTAGTCCTTCCGGTCCTCGATCCGGTCGGGGTCCTTTAGTTCGGCCTCGACGGGCTTCACCTCCTGTTCGACGAAGTCGCGTATGCGTAGGCGCAACTCCTCCAACTCGGGGGTGAGGGTGAAGTCGATTGTCATCGGGTTCTCCGAAGGGTGACGGGGATCAACGATCGAGGATGGCCAGGAGATCCTGCCGGTCGAACATCTGCGCCGCGGCCCTGGCCGAGGGGGTGCCGGCGTCCGGGTCGGCACCGTTGGCGGCGAGGACCCGGACGACGTCGATGAACCCCTTGAACACGGCACCGGCGAGCGGGGTCTGCCCCTTGGCGTTCGGCAGGTTCGGATCGGCACCGCGATCGAGCAGTTCCTGAACCGTCTCGGCGTGACCGTGATACGCGGCGAGCATCACGAACGTGTCACCGGCATCGCCGACCACGTCGACCGGCACTCCGGCGTCCACGTAGGCCATGAGCGTCTGCGTGTCGCCGTTGCGGGCGGCGTCCTGGAGCCGCTGCGCCAGAGCGGCCACCTCTTCGGGCGAGGCTTCCGGGGCATCGGTCGTCATCGCGCCGACTCTAGGACCCGGACCACCGACACCGAACCCGAACGAATCCGGAGCGGCGATCGCATCAGGTTGTTGCCGGTGTGCCACCTCCATACGGTGCAATCGATGGCCGAGCCGCTCCTCGCACCAGATCTCGATGTTCTCGAGTGGTTGAACAGCGAACCACTCAAGTTGGAAGACCTGCGAGGCAAGGTCGTGTTGATCGAGGCGTTCCAGATGCTGTGCCCGGCGTGCGTCACCCACGCGTTGCCACAGGTCAAGCGGGTGCACGAGCAGTTCCGTTCGGATGAGCTGGCGGTCATCGGTGTGCACACGGTTTTCGAGCACCACGAGGCGATGACGCCCGTCGCCCTTAGGGCGTTCCTGTCGGAGTTCCGCTACCGGTTCCCGGTCGCGGTCGACAGACCGGCACCTCAGGGCAACATCCCGATCACGATGGCTCGCTACGACCTCCAAGGAACACCGAGCCAGATCCTCATCGACCGACGAGGACGCATCCGGTCCCGCACGTTCGGCGTGGTCGACGACCTCTCACTTGGCGCTCGGCTCGGCCGCCTCCTCGGCGAGACGGGTGTCGACTGATCATCGTGGCGACACCTCGACACGGTGGAGGTCGTCGCCCGCTTCGATCCGGCCCGCGAAGTGCGGCCTGGCGAGGTCGATCCAGTCCTGAGCGGAACCTGGCGGCGGTGCGGGCACGTAGTGCGTGAACACCAGGATGCGAACGCCGGCTCGGGCAGCAGTTCGAGCGGCCTCCTCGGGAGAGGAGTGGTAGTCGCACGTGTCACGGAACCGCTGGATCGGCATCGGTTCGATCACGTCCTTACGCAGAACCGTGTGCACGAGCGCGCCGGCGTCGAGACAAAGTCGATCGAGTCCTTCGCACGGCACGGTGTCACCAGCGGTGACCACCGAGGCACCGTCGAGGTCGAAGCGGTATGCGACAGTGGGCGCCACCGGCCGGTGATCGGTCGGCGCACACGTGACGGCGATCGTGCCGGGGACTTCCACCTCCCCGTCGGTCACCTCGACGACGCGGACGGGTGGTCCCTCCACGAGGTCCTCGTGATGCGCAAGTCGATAGCCGATGTCGATCGACAAGGACGCCATGAGCCGGTCGATGAACTCACCGGTGCCCACCGGGCCGACGATCACGAGCGGTTCGGCGGGGAACCCCAGGACCCAGCGGGTCGTGATCACGTCGCCCAGATCGGTGGTGTGATCGCTGTGGAGATGGGTTAGCAGGACGGATGTGAGCATCCCTGGTGCCACGGCAGCGGCCGCGAGGCGCATCAGAACGCCTCTGCCGGCGTCCACGAGGTGGTGCTCGCCGGCGCCCGATACGAGCGTGGCCGGACCTGCCCGGTTCGGGTCTGGCAACGGGCTACCGGTTCCCAACAGCGTGATGGCCAGCGGTGCCGGCGGTCCGCCCGAGTCGGCCGTTTCACCCATCAGATTGCCTCCCTGGAAATGGGTACGACGATATTTTGACAGTAACTCTGACGAAAGTTTCCTGCTCGCGTCCTGGGCACACCGTCGTTCACCGGCTGACGTCCCTACTGCACACCTGCCACTTTCGTGCTCGTCCGGCCCGCGTGCCACGCTTCCCGGGTGCAAACCGCCGGCCTCGTCCTGTTCATCGCGGTTGCACTCGGCTTCGATTTCACGAACGGCTTCCACGACGCGGCGAACGCCGTCGCCGCCGCGATCGCCACTCGTTCGATCAGGCCGGCCACGGCTCTGGGGATGGCGGCGGGCCTGAACGTCCTCGGCGCTGTCGTGTCGACGAAGGTCGCCGCGACCGTCGGTGAGGGAATCATCGCCACAGAGGTCGGGACGCATGGCCTGGTGATCGTGTTCTCCGCGCTTCTCGGCGCAATCGCGTGGAACCTCATCACATGGTGGTTCGGACTGCCGTCGTCGTCCACGCACGCCCTCATCGGGGGCCTCGTCGGGGCGGGCCTCGCGTCGTCCAGCACCGTGCACTGGTCGTCGCTGATCGACAAGGTCGTCGTACCGATGGTGTTGTCACCCGTCGTCGGTTTCGCGCTCGGGTTCCTGCTCATGATCGCGATCCTCTGGCTGTTCCGCCGGTCCCGTCCGACGAAGGTCAACATGGGATTCCGTCGCGCAGCCGTCGTGTCGACGGCTGCCAGCGCGTTCAGCCACGGCACCCAGGACGCCCAGAAGACGATGGGAATCATCGCCCTCGCACTGGTCGCCACCGGTCGTCAGACGACCTTCCACGTGCCGATGTGGGTGATCATCTCAGCGGCGGCGGCCATGGGCCTCGGCACGCTGGCCGGCGGTTGGCGTGTCATCCGGACCCTCGGCAGCAGGATCACTCCCCTCGATCCTCCACGCGCCTTCGCCGCGCAGACGGCGGCATCAGCCGTGCTGCTGTCCTCCGCCTACCTCTACGCCCTGCCGGTCTCGTCGACCCACATCATGACGACCTCGATCATGGGCGTCGGTGCCAGCAGGCGGATGTCAGCGGTGCGCTGGAGCGTTGCACAACGCGTGGCCGCAGCTTGGCTGATGACGATCCCCGGAGCGGCCATCTCGGCCTGGCTCTCCTACGTCGTCATCCACGCCCTGGTCTGAGCGCCCGGTCCTGACCGTCGGCCCGAACGAGCGTGCAGTGACCGATCAGGATGTCTTGACGAGGATCGACTCGACGACGTCGGACACGACCTCGACGGCGTTGCATGAACCTTCGAGCGAGTGGAGCACGTCCTTGAGCTTGATCACCTCGAGCGCTTCGTACTCCCCGCCGAAGAGCGTGGCCAGACCTCGCTGGAACACAGAGTCCGCCCGCCGTTCCAGGTTCTCTATACGTTCGAGCCGGAATCGGGCTCCATCACGCGCTTCGAGGCAGTCGATGAGCGACACCATCTCGTCGGTCATCTCGACGAGCACGCTCGCCATCTCGATCATCTCGTCCGGCCGCTTGTCCGTTGCGACCAACTGGAATCTGGAGGCCGCGGAGAGCATGTCGTCCACGACGTCGTCCAGTTCCTCGGCGAGGGCGTGGATGTCCTCTCGGTCATAGGGGGTGACGAAGCTGGCGTCGAGACGGCGGAGCAGGTCGACGGTGATCTCGTCGCCCTGGCGTTCGCAGTCACGCACCCTTCCGAGAGCTTCGTCATCGAGGCCGTCCGAGGAGGCCACGAGGTCAGCCAACGCCGACGCGCACGTTCGTGCGTTGGAGGCCGCCGAGCGGAAGAGCACGAAGAAGCCGTCGTCCCCCGGCACGACTCGCAACTTGCTGAGCCGGTGCATGACGCGACGTACGCCGCCGCGCTTCTCCTTGGTCGTCAGATCCGTGTCGAGGTCCGGGAGCGGCCTCGGCAGTCCCACACGACCGAGCCGCCTCGGTGCGGCCATGGCGTCGATACGGCGGCCGAGGTTCACGGCGTGATCGCCGATCCGCTCGTAGAAGCGAGCGATGAGAGCGAGGTTCGCAGCCACGTCCGGCGAGTTGCCCTCGCTGGTGCCCTCGGCGACGAGCTGACCCGCGAGTTCGTCGAGCTCGTCATCCGCGTCACCCAGGGAGAAGCCGGCGTCACGCGCCCGTTGCCGGTAGGCGTGACCCGTGGACTCCCACATCTTCACGGCTACGTCGCTCATCGCCTGGATCAGGCCCCTGCTGCGCGGACTGATCTGACCGCCGAGGTGCTCCAGGGAGTGCTTGGCGATGTGCTCGGAGAGATCCGCCGTGCGCTCGAGTTCGGGGACCATCTGGAGGACCGCGATCAGGTTCTCGAGCTGTTCGGGCTCGACCATCGAGGTCGAGAGTCGTTCCTTGATCAACGAGAGCAGGTCGTCGCAGCGTGCGTCGATGCCTTCGTCGCCGTCGATGACGGCTCGTGCACGGTCGATGTCCTGGTCGAGGAGTGCGACGGTGGCCCATCCGATCGATTCGGTCACCAGTGCGAACAACACCGCGACCGAGTCGTCGACCCGACGGCGAAAGCCGTTCCAGTCGCCGTGATCGGTCATGCCCGCAACCTACCGGCCACCCGCTCGGCGGAGCGAGCCGGAAGTCCGTGCGGCTCGCACGACCATTGCCGCAACGACGCCGGCCGAAGCCGAATGGTGGGCGTAACAGGATTCGAACCTGTGACCTCTGCCGTGTGAAGGCAGCGCTCTAACCAACTGAGCCATACGCCCTTGCGGGTCGCCGACCTTAGCAAGCACCTGCGAACCGCCCCGCAACGACGGTCCGCCGCGGGCTTCAGCCGGCCGTCGGCTCGTAGGGACAGATGGTGTCGACGGCCAACAGGTCCTCCAGCACGGCGAGCAGTCGGAGGACGGCGGTGTCGCCGTGCTGGGGTCCGACGACCTGTAGCCCGACAGGCATTCCGTCGGAAGTGAAACCGGCCGCGACGGTGCCGGCGGGCGACCGCGTGAGATTGAACGGGTAGGTGAACCGGACCCAACTCGGGTCCTCCTGGCCGTTGACCGTTCCCTGTCGACCGGCGAGAGGCGTATGACCGGCGACCGTCGGAGTGAGCAGCAACGGCGCCCGGTGGAACAGTTCGACGAGCCGGACGTTCAGTCGGTGGGCGACGTCCTGGGATTCGAGGGCTGTCGTCACCGTCGCCTTCGACTCGGCCCAGGCCATCATCGCCACCATCTCCGGATCGAGACGATCGCGCAGGCGACCATCCGGATCAGCGCCACGAACCGTGCGGAGGTTCGCGACGAGCGACAGCATCAGCCAGTCGACCGCCGGGTCCTCCTCGAAGACGTCCTCGACCTCGATCACCTCCGTCCCGGCGGCGGCGAGCTTGTCGACGGCCTGACGGCAGATCAACGCCACCTCGTCGTCGACGTTCGCGTAGCCGAGATCCTTCGACCAGAGCACAGCACGCGGTGGCCGTACATCCTCGACAGCGTCGATCCAGGAGCGATCGGGCATCGGGAGGGAACGGAGGTCGGTCGCTTCCGGACCGATCACGCAGTCCAGCGCTAGAACCGTGTCGCGGATCGTGCGGGTCAGGACTCCTTTGGAGGACAGGTCCGCCCAACCGGGAGGCTTTGGGCCACCGGTCGGCACGCGTCCGAGCGAGCACTTGATGGTCGACAGTCCGCACAGTGACGCGGGGATCCGCAGCGAACCTCCCCCATCGGAGCCGGTCGCCAGCGGCACCATCCCTGCCGCGACGGCCGCTGCGGACCCGCCGGAGGACCCGCCCGCAGAACGGTCGATCGCCCACGGGTTGCGGGTCCGTCCGAACACGAAGTTGTCGGTGTCGCCCTTCCAGGCCAGCTCCGGCGTGTTGGTCTTGCCGATGATGACGCAGCCGGCCTGGCGCAGACGGGTGACGAGTTCGGAGTCATTGGTCGCCAAAGGTGCGTCTTCGAACAGAACGGAGCCGAAGGTCGTCCGGTGTCCGACGGCGTCCTCGGTGTCCTTGACTCCGATAGGGACTCCTGCGAGCGGCCCGACGTCCTCACCAGACCCGAGCCTCTGGTCGATCACGTCGGCCTCCGCCAATGCCCGTTCGGCGTCGACGGACACGAACGCGTTGATCTCGCCGTTCGTTGCTTCGATCCGCTCGAGCGCCGCTTCCGTCAGTTCACGAGCGGTGATCTCACCGTCGGAGACGAGGGTCGCAAGCTGATCGACGGTGGTGCGACGGAAGTCCATTCCGGCACGGTACGCCCACCCCGGAAAGTGTGCTCGGCCAGGGCCGTTGCAGTTCAGGTGGGCCGCAGGCAGTCGAAACGCGTATCCGAACCGAGGCGACGCGCCTCGGTTCCCGCGGGGCACTGCTCGGCACGTTCCACCTGGGTGACGACCTGGAACTGGGACGGCCCATCGCAGGACACGATGGTCGTCGCAGTACCGGACGGGACGTCGATGCAGTCTCCGGCCATCGCTGGTCGGACCGCTGGGCGGGGGTCGTCCCGTCCCCTGTCGGCGTACGCGGAAAGGACGAAGATCGCACCGAGCAACACCGCTATGACGATCCACGGCAGGTGTCGGAACAGCCCGGCCTGCAGGCGCGTCATCGGTGGCATCACATCGACGAGGTCATCGCCGTCGACATTCGCCGCAGTCTCATCTCCGGCAGGTCGTCGAGACGGTACGTCTCGGTGCGGACGACCCTGGACGGATGAACGACGGGCCATGTCGTAGTCACGGCGGCGCTGCGGGTCCTGGAGCACACGCCAGGCCTCGTTCACCTCGCGCATGCGCCGCTCTGCGAACGCACGATCCGCGGGCGAGGCGTCGTGGAGCCGGTCCGGGTGGAGCCTCGAGACCAGGGCTCGGTAAGCGGTCCGGATCTCCTCGGTCGAGGCAGCAGGTGTCACGCCGAGGCGCTGGTAGTGGCTCGGTTCGCGCTCACCCATGACAGTTCCTGATCGGGGTGGTCACGCTACCGCCCCTGCGCCTCAGTCCGGCCGTTCAGTAGCCGTGCTCGATGTCCACGAGGCCTTCGAACTCTTCGCCCGCCGCGTAGCGGCGGACGTTCGAGGCGATCCGAGCGCCGAGGAGCGGTTTGGCCATCTGGCGGGTGTTGGCGGTGTGCGGGGTGACGATCACCGACGGCATCGCCCAGAGCGGATGACCGTCGGGCAGCGGTTCGGGGTCGGTCACATCGAGGCCTGCGCTGGCGACCTGGCCAGAGTTCAGCGCATCGATGAGCGCGTCGGTGTCGATGTGACGGCCGCGGGCGACGTTGACGACGTGGGCGCCCGGCGCGAGCAACTCGAGTTCGGCGGCGCCGATGATCCGTTCGGTCGAAGGCAACAGCGGCAGCGCCAGCACCAGTCCTTCGGCGCCGCGGAGTGCGTCGTGCAGTTGGTCCGTTCCGAGCACCCGCTGAACGCCCGGCATGGGATCGGTTCGGCGGCGGACCACGGTGATCTCACATCGGTAGGGGGCCAGGTAGGCCACGAGGTCCCGAGTGATGCCGCCTGCGCCGAGGATGGTGATGCTTGCTCCGTGGAGGTTCTTCCCCTCACCGCGCGTCCACGTGGTCTCTCGTGCGTACTGACCGAGCCGCCTGAACCCTGCGAGGAGAAGGCCGTGGGCCATCTCAGCCACAGGCGGTCCGTACACCTCCTTCGCGTTGGTCCACGTTCGGGTCGGGTCGAGCACGTCGAGGTACGTCTCGATTCCGGCCCAGGGCAGTTGGATCCATTCGATCTGGGGATTGGCAGCGACCGTCGCCGCGAGTTCCTCGGGTGCCGCGGAAAGGGTCCAGACCATCGCGGTCGCGTCGGCGGGTTCGACGAGCCGCCCGCCTCCGGCGAGAACTGCTGCTTCGATCCAGTCGGCACTGCGCGGTTGGACGGTTATCGCAGGTGCTCGGTCGTCTGTCACGGGGCGACCGTACCGTCCGCCGACACGGGCGACCACGACTTGACCGCGCGGTCAGGCGGTGGCCCTACGCTGCACGGAATGTCGACGACCGTCCCGGGCGACGCGCCCAACCGCGAGCTGAGAGAACGGGACGCTCTCGCCGCCGAGGCCGAGGACGCGTTCGTGGACGGGGACCGAACCTATGCGCCCGGCACCGCCCGTTCCGCCTTCCAGCACCGGACCTTTCGGACCGTGTACCTGGGAGCGTTCGCCTCGAACATCGGTACCTGGATGCAGAACGTCGTCCTCGGTGCTCTCGCGTGGAACTTGACCGGATCTGGCGTGTTCGTCGGGATCATGACGGCCGCACAACTCGGACCGCTGCTGGTCTTCTCGGTCGTCGGCGGGATGCTCGCGGACAACTTCGACCGCAAGAAGACGCTCATCGTCCTGAGCATCCAGCAGGCGGTTTTCTCGCTGCTCCTCGCCCTGGTGACGATCCCGGAGAACCCGAGCCGGACGCTGATGGTGCTCACTGTTCTCTGCATCGGTATCGGCAACGCCCTGTACGCACCGATATTCAGCGCGGTGGTTCCGATCCTCGTGCCACGACGAGACATCGCGGGTGCGATCTCGCTCAACTCGGTGCAGATGAACGCGTCCAGAGTGATCGGCCCGGTCATCGGAACGACGATCTACGCGGCCATGGGACCGAGCGCTGTCTTCGTCGTGAACGCGGCGAGCTTCGTCGCTGTGATCGTGAGTCTCCTGTGGGTGACGTTGCCGGATCCTGTCGCGACCGGCGGTCACGGGCTTCACCGCCTGCTCGAGGGATTCGAGGTGGCGAAGGTGGACCGGGTGGTACGCCAATGCCTGCTCGTCATCTTCGTGTTCTCGTTCCTCTGCCTGCCTTTCATCACGCAGATGCCGAAAATCGCGGGTGACCACCTCGCCATCGACGCGAAGAGTTCCGCCTACGGCGTCCTTTACGCGTGCTTCGGGATAGGGGCGGTGGTGGGCGCCCTGTCGATCGGAACCGTTTTCGCCGGCAAGTCGAAGGCTCGGATGACACGAATCAGCCTCGTCGGGTTCGCGGTGATGCTTGCCGTCTTCGGAGCGCTGCGATCCGCGACGCCCGCCTACGTGGTGATCCTGGTCGTGGGCTGCGTGTACTTCGCAGTGATCACCTCGCTGTCGACGGTCCTCCAGGAGGACCTGGACGACGCTGTGCGCGGCAGCGTCATGGCCCTGTGGATCATGGGATTCGGCGGCACGGTCCCCTTCGGAGGGCTCGCCGGCGGTAAGGCGATGGAGGCATTCGGGATCTTCCCTGTCCTGCTCGCCGGAGCTGTGGTCGCGCTGGCGCTCGCGTGGTTCGCCGACCTGCGCCCCACCCGCAAATCGACCACTGCGTAACGGCTGGCCAACAACCGGCCGTAGAGCCTCTCGAAACGACCCCCAACCCGTCGTTGAGCCTGTCGAAACGACGACCGTTCGCGTTCTGAACCGCACCGCCCCACTCCTTCTAATACCGGGAACAACTTGCGTTAGAACTCGGTTGTTCGTGGTGAACGTCACTCGCACGTTGTGGTGCGAGTTGTTTGCCGAGGAGGCAGCCATGCGGAAGTTCTCAGTTCGTCCGGCGATCACCATCAAGGGCAGGAAGTTCAAGGGTCTCCGCGGCTGGGCGGGCAAACCGACGCACCCACCGCTCACCGACGTACCGATCGGCGCCTACGTGATGGCTGCCGCGTTCGACGTCGTATCGGTCGTCGCCGGTGACACGCATTCGTGGGCCCGGGACCTGTGGCACGCCGGCACGTTCGCGGTGATCGCCGGCGTGGTGGTGTCGGTGTTCGCTGCACTCACGGGCCTCGTCGACCGGCAGCAGTCCTCCGAGGCCGGAACGCAGGCCCGACGCACCATCAACACCCACGCAGCGATCATGGTTGCAGTGACGGTCCTGGCGATCCTGAACATGGTCCTGCGTCTCAACGCGTACAACACGGCGTTGGTGACCCCGGTCGGGATCATGGTCCTGTCGGTGGTCGTTGCCGTTCTCGTTGCCTGGGGATCGACCTATGGCGGCAGCCTCGTGTTCGACTACGGCTTCAACGTCGAGACCGCCG
>JAGQSN010000436.1 GCA_020439555.1 Acidimicrobiales bacterium
CGGTCGAGGGTGACCGGCTCCCCGGCGGCCAACGCTTCGGTCATCGCCGCGCTCTCCACGGGTTCGACCCCGATCACCTTCACGTCGGGCCGCAGGAACTTCACGTACGTCGCGATGCCCGCCGCCAGTCCTCCGCCGCCTACCGGCACGTAGATCGCACCCAGTGGCCCCGGGTGTTGGCGGAGGAGTTCCAGACCGATCGTGCCCTGACCGGCGATCACGTCCGGGTCGTCGAACGGATGGACGAACACGAGTCCCCGTTCCGCCTCGAGTTCTCGGGCCCGTTCGTTCGCCGCGTCGAAGGTGTCGCCCGCCAGCACGACCTCCGCGCCGAAGTTGCGCACGGAGTCGACCTTGATCGACGGCGTGGTCGTCGGCATGACGATCACGGCGGATATGCCGAGCCGGCTCGCGGAGTAGGCAACCCCCTGTGCGTGGTTGCCCGCCGAGGCGCACACCACCCCACGCTCCCGTTCGGCGCCGGTCAGGTGCGACAGCTTGTTGTGGGCACCGCGCAGTTTGAACGAGAAGACCGGTTGCAGGTCCTCACGCTTGAGCAGCACCTGTGCTCCGAGGCGAGCCGAGAGTCGCGGCAGCGGTTCGAGCGGCGTCTCCTGGGCCACCTCGTAGACGGTGGCGGCGAGGATTCGACGGATGTAGTCCTGCACGCGCTACCGCGCACCCATGAACATGACCCTGAGCTGGTCGTAGGCCTCGATGCAACGCCCCGCACCGAGGACGACCGCTTCGAGCGGTTGGTCCACGAGGGTGACGGGCACCTCGGTCTCCTGGGCGAGACGATCGGCGAGTCCCTTGAGCATCCCTCCACCGCCGACGAGGTACATGCCGCGTTCGATCAGGTCGTGCGCCAGTTCGGGGGGCGCCTTCCCGAGACAGGAGATCACGGACTCGACGATCGCGTTGACCGGCTCGGCGATCGCGAAGCGGACCTCCTCCGGGGAGAGGATCACCGTCTTCGGGAGGCCGCTCATCAGGTCGCGCCCGCGGACCTCGGCCTTCACGTCGTCCTGGACGGGCCACGCCGAGCCGATCGCGACCTTGATCTCCTCGGCCGTCCTCTCACCGACCGCGATGCCGTACTCGCGCCGGATGAACGCCTGGATCGACGCGTCGAGGTCGAACGAACCGACCCGCACGGCTTCCAGGGCCACGACGCCACCGAGGCTGATCAGGGCGGTCTCGGACGTTCCGCCCCCCACGTCCACGACCATGTTGGCGATCGGTTCGTTCACCGGGAGGTACGCCCCGAGAGCTGCGGCCATCGGCTGTTCGATGAGCTGAGCGTCCGCCGCGCCGGCGCGCCGGGCGGCCTCGGTCACGGCACGCCGCTCGACCTCGGTGATCGCCGACGGTACGCAGATCACGACCCGCGGCCGGTTGAACTTCGAGACACCGGCACGCTGGAGCAGCAGTCGGATCATGCGCTGGGTCACGTCGAAGTCGGTGATCGCTCCCTGCCGCAGCGGACGGACGGCGACGATGTAGCCGGGGGTGCGGCCGATCATCTGCCACGCCTCCTGACCCATCGCCAGAACGTCTCCGGTCTGCTGGTTGAGGGCGATGACCGACGGCTCGTTGAGCA
>JAGQSN010000437.1 GCA_020439555.1 Acidimicrobiales bacterium
AGCAGCGCAAGGTCATCTACAAGCGTCGGGACCAGGTGCTCGAGGACGCGGATCTACGCGAGGAGACGCTCGTCGCGTTGGAGGACGCCGTCGACTCAGTGGTCGGGACATACTGCGCGTCGACCGCGGACGACGAGTGGGACATCGAAGGTCTCTACAACGAGGTCGGCGGCTTCTGGCCCACCGAACTGTCCACCGACGAACTGGGCGAGGCGGACTCGGTCGACGCGATGCGCACGATGCTGCTCGACGAGGCCACCGCGTACTACGAGAAGCGTGAGGAGGAGCTGACGCCTGACGTCCTCCGCCAGATCGAACGACAGGTGATGCTGAACATCATCGACCAGCACTGGCGTGAGCACCTGCTGGAGATGGACTACCTCCAGGAGGGCATCAACCTCCGGGCGATGGGGCAGAAGGACCCGCTCGTCGAGTGGCAGCGCGAGGGCTACGAGATGTTCGGCGTGATGATGTCGTCGATCGCCGAGGACTTCGTCAAGTACGTGATGCACGCACAGGTCGTGCGCGACGAACCGTCCACGGAGGCCGACGTCAGGGACCTCGCGACGTCGGGTCCCGCGGACGACGGCAGTGGTGCGAGCATGGCCGCGGCGGCACGGGCGCAGGCCGCCGCCACCGGTGAGGCGCCCCCGGCGGTCGAGCCGGAGACGCAGGCCCCGGTCGTGAAGTCCGAGTGGGACAAGACGCCGCGCAACGCGCCCTGCCCGTGCGGCAGCGGCAAGAAGTTCAAGCACTGCCACGGGGCCTGACGAGACCGGGCGGCGGGCCGCTCTCCCCGAAAATGTGCCGCCGCAGGACTCGGCCGCGCCGATCTCAGTGGCGACGGCCGTCCTGCAGCGTGACCACTTGATCCGCTCGGGCCAGTACCCGCGGGCGATGACTCACGGCGATCACCGTCAGGTTCCCTCCCGTCGCCTCGAACAGGCGGTCCCAGACGCGGGTCTCCGTGCGAACGTCGAGGGCGCTGGAGAGGTCGTCGATCACGAGCAGTTCCGGACGCCGCACGAAGGCCCGGGCAGCGGCGGTTCTCTGCACCTGACCGCCTGAAAGCCGGACGCCCTTCGGTCCGACCATGGTCAGACGGCCGTCGGGCATCTCGGCGAGGTCCTCGTCGAGACAGGCCATGGCGAAGGCGCGTTCCAGGTCCGTGTCCGCCACGCCCAACAACACCGTGTCCACGAGCGGTTCGGAGAACAGGCGGGGCACTTGTGGCACGAACGCCGTTCGGGGAGGCACGAACCAGGTCGAAGGCTCCTCGACGATCGCTCCGTTCCAGCGGATCTCACCACCCGATGTCGGGACCAGACCCAACATCGCTCGAAGCAGGACGGACTTGCCGGAACCTACGGGTCCGGTCACCACGACCAACTCGCCCCGCCCGACGTCGAGGTCGATGCCCCGGACCGGATGGCCGTCGTCGAGGTGGACGTGGAGGTCGCGTATGGCCACGCGTTCGAGCCTGTCGTCACCTTGGCGCAGGCCGGGTGCAGGGAGTTCGACGCGAGCGAACGGCGGCGGGCCGCTGCGCAGGTGGGTCTGGACCTTCGCCGAAGCACGGTCCGGATCGTGGCCTGTCGCGAGGCGGCCGAGCCTGACCGTGGAGATCTCGGCCTGGCGTTGGAACGTGAACCACCGTACGGACATGCGCGGCAGGGAGGCGACGACCCCCGCGTAGGTCATGAACAGGCCGATGTCGCCGACGCCGATGTCCCCCCGGCGCAGCGCAGGAGCCGTCAGCAGGAGGGCGAGACCTATACCGGCGTTCGAGGTGATCCCTCCGAGGGCCTCGGAGAGCTGTGTGCCGACCTGGTCGCGTCGTGCCGCGACCGCGCGTTCGTCTCCCAGGTGCTCGAAGCGCCCCACCGCGGCGGCCTCGGCGGCGTTGACCTTGACGGCCCCGATGCCGCCGAACAGGTCACCGACGAAGCCGGTGACGCGGGCAGTGGCTGCACGTTCCGCGAGCCGCCATGCACGAAGTCGCTCGCCGAGGGCGTACGCGATCCACAGCACGACGATGACAGGCACCAGCACGGCCGCGGCCGCCGGCGGTGAGATGGTGAGCAGCACTGCGAGGCCGATCGTGGCGGCCAGCAGAGCGGCGAGCATGTCGAGCCAGACGTCGAGCACCATGGCCGTGTCCCGGACGTCGTCCCGTAGGCGGCTGACCGCCTCGCCCGGCGACCCCGGAAGCCGGTCCGTGACCGGCCCAGGGTCCGCCACGAGCGAGTGCAGCAGGTTGAGCCTCGGCACGGTGTGCCACCCCACCCATGCGCCGTGCCATTGCACGATCGCGGGTAGGAGAACGATCCAGCGGCCGATCTCGAGGCCTCCCAGCACTGCGACGATCCACCAGATCCCCCCGTCGGCACCGGGGGCGATCCGGTCGAGCACCGCCTTGAGGGCGACACCGGCAGCGAGCGGAAGCAGGAAGAACGAGCACCAGAACGCCGCCGCCAACGTCCAGGCGCGACGGTCCGAGGCCATGACGCGCCACGCGAAGCGGCTGCTGCTGGCCGTCTCCGGCCGCAGGTCGTCAGCCGGACGGCCCGTGGAACTCGAGGTGATGCTCACACTGCCTCCTCGATCGCTCGTCCGGCCCTCAGCAGCTCGTGGAACCGGCTGTCGGGGTCCGCCGCGAGTTCGTCGCGCGGGCCGTGTTCGATCACCCGTCCGCGGTCGAGCACACAGATCTGGTCGACCCGGTCCAAGGTGGACAGGCGGTGGGCGATGATGATCGCCGTGCGCCCGTCGAGCAGGAGACGGGTGGCGGTGTCCAGCCTTGCCTCGGTCGCGGGGTCGAGCCTGCTGGATGCCTCGTCGAGGATCACGACCGATGGTTCCGTCAGCAGGACCCGCGCGAACGCGAGCAACTGGGCCTCACCGGCGGACAGGTCGTCGGCGCCGTCGACGTGTTCGTCGAGTCCGGCGGGCAGGGAGGCCAACCAATTGTCGAGTCCCACCTGTTCGAGGGCCGAGACGATGTCGACGTCAGCGGCTTCGGTGGAACCGAACAGGGTCAGGTTGTCGCGCACGGTCGCCCGGAACAGTTCGACGTCCTGGGTCACCATCCCGATCCGGTTGCGCAGTTGGTCCTGAGCGACATCGCGGACGTCCAGGCCGCCGACGCGAACCGCGCCTTTCTCGGTGTCCCACAGGCGTGCCACGAGGCGCCCGATCGACGTCTTGCCGGAGCCGGTCCTTCCGACGATGCCCAGTTGGGTGCCGGCCTCGATCCGAAGATCGACGTCCGCGAGCACTGCCTGTCCCGTCCCATAGCCGAACGTCACGTCGCTCAACTCGACCGAGAGTGGACCGTCGGGCAGTGATCGTGGTGCGGCCGGCTCGGCCATGGCGGACCTCTCCGACAGCAGGCGCGCGGCGCGACGGGTACCGGCGATCGCCTTCTGTGCCTCGGCGAGCTGTTCGGACACCTTCCAGATCGGGTCGCTCACGAGCTGACTGAACCGGACCACAGCGAGGACCGACCCGACGCTGATCACGCCGGCCCGGGCCTGCCACGCTCCGACCGCGAGGGTCAGGACCGTGCCCGCCGCGAACACGACGCCGGCGCCCGCCAGTGCGCCGTCGCCGCGGACGGCGGCCCGCCGGGCCGCCCACCACCAGCGTGAGGAGTGCTCGTGGAGGCGGTGCTCGGCCCAGCGGCCGGCGCCGTTGGCACGTAGATCCTCCAGGCCGCCGAGGCGTTCCTCGACGTCGCCGTACAGGCTCGACTGGACCTCGCGCTCGTCGTCCCAGAACGGGACCGCCAGTCGACGGAAGACCAACATCGTCGCGACCGCGGCGGAGACCGTCAGGCCGATGACGATCGCGGCCCTCCATTCGATGAATGCCGAGATCGCAACGGCCCCGACCACGAGGATCGTGTTGCCCCACAACTGGACCACCGCGGTCGAGGAGAACCGGGTGACGGCGTCGATGTC
>JAGQSN010000438.1 GCA_020439555.1 Acidimicrobiales bacterium
GCCGTCTACGACTGGGGCGACGACGACATCGCGTTCATCGTCACCGAGTACCTGGGCGGCGGCAGCCTCCGGGCCCTCCTCGACCAGGGCGGTCTGCTCAGCCCGTCGCAGGCCCTCGCCGTCGGCCTCGAGGCCGCCCGGGCGCTCGACTACGCGCACCGCCGCGGGTTCGTGCACCGCGACATCAAGCCGGCCAACCTGCTCTTCGGCGACGACCAGCGCCTCCGCATCGCCGACTTCGGGCTCGCCCGGGCGCTGGCCGAGGCGGCATGGACCGAACCGCAGGGCGCCATGCTGGGCACCGCCCGCTACGCGTCGCCCGAGCAGGCCAAGGGCGAGAAGCTCTCCGGCAAGGCCGACGTCTACGCGCTCGCGCTGGTGCTCGTCGAGGCCGTCACCGGCGAGGTGCCGTTCACCGCCGACACCACGCTCGGCACGCTGATGGCCCGCGTCGACCGGCCGCTCGAGGTGCCCGAGGCGCTCGGACCGCTGCGCCGGGTCCTCGTCCGCGCCGGCCACCCCGACCCCGAGCAGCGCATCGACGCCCGCACCATGGCGGCGGGCCTGCTGCGGGCGGCCAAGGAGCTGCCTCGTCCCGAGCCGTTGGCGCTCGCCGGCGCGCTCTCGCCGTCGGGACTCGCCGCGGTCGACGACGACCCCACCGTCCACGCGCCCACGGTGGCGAGGCCCTCCGACCCCGACCTCACCTCCGAGGACCTCGACCTGGCGCCCCCCGACTGGGTCAACCAGCCCGAACCACAAGGCATCGAACCGGAACCGGTCGCCGAGCGCGTCGTGGTCATTCCCGCCGAAGACGGGGGTGACGGCACCGACGAGCCGGCCACGACGTACGTGGCTCGGGACGACGCGGCGATCGATCAGGTGCCCTCGGGTGATGACAGGGACGCGTCGGTCCTCGGAGGGGGTGACGTCACCGTGGGTGCAGGTTCAGGTGCCGCCGTTGCACCGGCCGTCGCAGCGGAACGTCCCGGGACCGGTGCACGAGCGGGATCGGTGGCGGTCCTGGATCGGCCTGCCTCCACCGCATCGGACACCTCCGAGCATCCTGCGGTGGACGTCGACGGCGGTGGCGGGTCGCGTCGGCGTCGCTGGCCGTGGGTGCTGCTGGTGTTCTGCGTGATCGCGGGCTCGGCGGGTACCGCGGTCGCCCTGGCGGCCAACCGTCGGGACGATCCCGCGCCGGCCCGTCCTGCCCTGATCCTTCCGGTTCCGGACGTGGCAGGCATGACCCAGGCGGAGGCGGAGCAGGTGCTGGAGAACGCCGGCTGGCGGACGAAGGTGTCCTCTGAACGCCGGAACGACACCGTCAAGGGAGATGTCCTCTCGTTGTCGCCGTCACCCGGCACGCGCCTGCCGCGAAACCGGACGATCGCCCTTCTCGTGTCGGCTGGGCAGGAGATCGTGACGCTGCCCGAGGAGGTCGGAGGGAAGTCGTTCGACGACGTCAAGGCGGCGCTCGCCAAGGTCGGACTGAAGGCGGAGGTTGTCGCGCGGACCCATGACGAGGACGTTCCCAAGGGGGGGATCATCGGCTACGCGGACGGCACCGCCCCTCGGATCGAACGGGGTTCGACGGTCGGTCTCGTCGCGTCCGAAGGTCCTCGACCCCGGTCGGTGCCGGCGGTCAGGGGCAAGTCCGAGGACGAGGCGAAGGCATTGATCGAGGGACAGCAACTGAAGGTCGCTGTGACCCGGAGCTTCAGCGACGACGTCGACGAAGGAGTCGTGATCTCCCAACTGCCCGTCGGCGGGACCCAACTCGAGCGTGGCGCCACTGTCACGATCGAGGTGTCGCGGGGTCCGGAGACGGTGAAGGTCCCCAGCGTCTCGTCGGCCGACAGCCCGTCGGAAGCCGCGCGGATCCTCCGAGCAGCGGGGCTCGTGCCCGGTCGGGTGAGCGGCTCTGCGGATGGCCGGCCGAGTACGTCTCCTGCGGCGGGGACGGAGGTCCGCAAGGGCTCGAAGGTGGACATCGTCCTGCGCTGACCAGCCCGCAGACCTACGACCTAGGTACTTGACCCGTGGGTCAAGTACCGTCGTCGGGCATGGTCGAACGCACAACCCATTCCGGTTCGCTGCGTCCGGCCGGGAGTCCCGACGACGCCGCGCCGGCGAACCGTTGGTGGATCCTGACCTCGGTCCTGTTCGGACTGTTCGCGGTCAACGTGACGATCACGATCCTGGCGGTCTCGATCCACCGGATCGCGTCGGAGCTGCACACGTCGGAACCGACCATGACCTGGGTCGTCACCGGTCCGATGCTGGCGTTCGGCGTGATCGGGCCGCTCGTCGGCAAGTTGGGAGACCGTCTGGGCCATCGTCGCATGTTCCTCTGGGGCCTCATCGGAGCGGCAGCGATGGCGCTGGCCTCGGCGCTGGCGTGGAACGCCGGCTCGCTGATTGCCTTCCGGACCCTCGGCGCCATCGAGGGAGCAGCGACCGGTCCCGCTTCGTTCGCCCTGATCTCCCGGGTGTTCGACCGGACCGAGCGTGTCAAGGCTCTCGGCTACTGGACGATGGTCGGCGCAGGGGCCCCGGTCGTGGGGGTCGTGGCCGGTGGGCCCCTCGTGGAGGCGTTCGGTTGGCGAACGATCTTCGTCGCCCAGATCCCGCTGATCCTCGGTGCACTCGCGTTCGCCTGGCGGCTCTTCCCGGAGACCCCACGCCATCGTCAGGGCTCGTTCGATCTGGCAGGCGCCGGACTGATCGCCCTCGCGGTGACACCGGTGCTCTTCTCGATCAGCGAAGCCCCGCGACTCGGCTGGACGCATCCCGCGATCGTCGTCGGGCTCATGGTTGCGCCGTTCGCGCTGTGGGGATTCGTCGTCGTCGAACGTCGCGTCGCGGATCCGATCTTCCCCTTGCGCTACCTCGGCAGGCCGGGGTTCTCCTTCGCGATCCTCACCCAGGCGTTGCTCAACGCCGCGTACATGGGGTCGTTCATCCTCACCCCGCTTTACCTCCAGAACGTGCTGGGTTTCTCGGAGACGCGCACCGGGATGATCAGCATCGCCAGGCCTCTCGCGTTCGCGTTGATCGGCGTGGCGGCCGGTGCGATCAGTGCCCGTTTCGGCGGCAAACGCGCTGGCATCGGCGGGGCGGTGATGGTGGTGGGGGCGATGATGTGGATGGCCGGTTTCGGCGAGACCACGACCGAGTTGTCGATCGTCGGTGCGCTCGCCCTCGCCGGTGTCGGCATGGGCATCGCGATGCCGCCCTTGTCGACGTCGGTCACGGTGTCGGTCGACTCCAGTGACTACGGGATCGCCGGCGCCGCCCAACAGATGATGAACCAGGTCGGCGTCGTCGTCGGGATAACCGCCATGCAGAGCGTCCAGCAGTCGAGGCTCGCGGTGGAAGGCACGGCGGGTAGCTATCCGTGGGGCTACCTCGCCGGCGCGATCTTCGCCGGCGCCGGACTCCTGGCGGCCACCCGGATCGTGTCGGCCGGTGAACCCTCTTCGGAGCTTGACCGTCACGTCGACGACGAGGACGCGCCACTCGAGACGCTGCCCGCCCACTGACGGTTCGGACACGTCTGCCGGTACGAGTCCGCAACGGAGGAGGGCGCGGCCCCCTCCACTGTTGGGAGGAGAGCCGCGCCCTCTGGTTCGAGCCCGGGTCGACCCGGGCGGACATCCCGGCGGTCAGTCGGTGATGTCGTTGATCTTCGCAGCGATCTCCTGCGCCACCGGATCCGGCGCCGCGCCCTGCATGGCCATGA
>JAGQSN010000439.1 GCA_020439555.1 Acidimicrobiales bacterium
CAACGTGGCGACCAACGCCGGCGGGATGCGGGCGGTCCGCTACGGCGTGACCCGCAACCAGGTCCTCGGCCTCCAGGCCGTGCTCGGTACCGGCGAGGTGATCCGCACCGGCGGCAAGTTCGTGAAGGCGACCTCCGGCTACGACCTCACCCAGACGATCATCGGCTCGGAAGGCACCCTCGCGATCGCGACCGAGGCGACCCTCCGCCTCCATCCGCGTCTTCCCCACGGGTCGACGGTCCTGATCCCGTTCCCCACCCTTCAGGAAGTCGCGGCCGCGATCCCGAAGATCATCGGCGCCGGCCTCCAGCCCACGATCCTCGAGTACATCGACTTCATAACGATGGGTGCGATCACCGCTTCGGCCGGTCTCGACCTCGGAGTGCCCGACGAAGTGAAGGACGCCGCGATGGCGTACCTCGTCGTCGTGCTGGAGAACCGGACGGCGGACCGCGTCGAACAGGACGCCGAAGAACTCGGGGAACTCGTGACCGAACTCGGGGCGCTCGACCTCTACGTGCTGCCGTCCTCGTCTGGTGCGGCGCTCATCGAAGCCCGGGAGAAGGCGTTCTGGACCGCCAAGGCCCTCAACGCCGACGACATCATCGACCTCGTCGTCCCCCGAGCCGCTATCCCGCAGTACCTCGACCAGGTCCAGGCGATCGCCGCCGAGACCGGTTCCCTCGTCGTCGGTTGCGGTCACGCCGGAGACGGCAATGTCCACCTGTCGGTGTTCCAGGGTGACGTCGCCGTGCGCAAGGACGCTGTCGGCCGGATCCTCGCAGCGGGTGTGGACCTCGGCGGCGCGGTGTCGGGCGAACACGGGATCGGCCACGCGAAGAAGGCCTACCTGGCAGCGACCGAGGACCCCACCAAGATCGACCTGATGCGTCGCATCAAGTCCGCGTTCGACCCGGCCGGGATCCTCAACCCCGGCGTCATCTTCGACTGACCACCCTGATCAAGGACGTATCACCGTGAACGGTGCACAGGCACTCATCCACACCCTCGTCGACGCGGGAGTCGACGTGTGCTTCATGAACCCCGGAACATCGGAGATGCACTTCGTCGCCGCGCTCGACGACGTGCCCGAGATGCACGGGGTGCTCGCCCTGTTCGAGGGCGTGGCCACGGGCGCGGCGGACGGCTACGGGCGCATGGCCGACAAGCCTGCCGCCGTGCTGCTGCACCTCGGCCCGGGCCTCGGCAACGGTCTCGCCAACCTGCACAACGCCAGGAAGGGCCACACGGGTGTGGTGAACATCGTCGGGGACCACGCCACGTACCACAAGCGCTACGACGCCCAACTCGAGTCCGACATCGAGACGGTCGCCCGCAACGTCTCGACCTGGATCCGCACCTCCGACGACGTCGCGACGATCGCGGAGGATGCCGCGGAGGCGGTCCAGGCCGCGTCGGGACCGCCGGCGCAGGTCGCGACGCTCATCCTCCCCGCCGACATCTGCTGGACCGAAGGCGCGAAGCCTGCCGAGGCCCGACCGACGGCGGAGCCGGCTCCCCTCGATGCGGACCTCGTCGCCCGCGTAGCGGCGGTTCTGCGGGGCGACGAACCCGCGGCACTGTTCGTCGGCGGACGTGCGTGCCGTGCCGACGCCCTCGTCGACGCGAGCCGGATCGCCAACACCACCGGCGCCAAGCTGCTCGCCGAGACGTTCCCGACCCGCATCGAACGCGGCGCCGGTCGCGTACCCGTCGAGCGACTCGCCTACCTGGCCGAGTTCGCCGCCATGCAGCTCGACGGTCTGAAGCACCTGATCGTCGTGGACTCGAAGTCACCGGTGTCGTTCTTCGCGTACCCGGGCAAGGCCAGCGACCTCGTGCCGGAGGGTTGCACGGTCCACGTGCTCGCCGACACGGCAGGTGATCCGGCTGCGGCGCTCGCGGCCCTGGCGGACGCCGTCGGTGCAGCCCCCGACTCGGCGACGATCCAGGCCGAGGCCCGCCCGGAGCTGCCGAGCGGCCCGCTGACGGCCGAGGCCGTGTGTCAGGCGGTGGGTGCGTTGATGCCCGAGGGAGCGATCGTGTCCGACGAGGGCAACACGTC
>JAGQSN010000067.1 GCA_020439555.1 Acidimicrobiales bacterium
GCGTAGCGGCCGAACGCCTCCCGCTCGGTCAACTCTGCCAGCAGTTCGTCCGTCGTGACCTTCGCCAGGAACGGGTGCATGGCAAGGCTCGGGGCCACCGCGTTGACCCGGACGCCGTGAGGCGCAGCTTCGATCGCGCTGCACCGCGTGAGGGCCATGACACCGGCCTTGGCGGCCGCGTAGTGGGCCTGTTCGGCCTGGGCGCGCCAGCCGAGGACGGAGGCGTTGTTCACGATGACGCCACTGCCCTGCTCGTACATCTGCCGCAGCACGGCCCTCGTGCAACGGAACGTCCCGGTGAGGGTCACGTCGAGAACGACGTTCCACTGTTCGTCGGTCATGTCGACGATCGCCGCGGACCCGCCGAGGCCGGCGTTGTTGACCATCACGTCGATCCGTCCGAAGTTGTCCACGGCCGCAGTGACCAGCGCCTGGACGTCGTCCTCGCTCGTGACGTTGCACGGTTGGGTTTCGGGGCGCGTTCCGGTCTCCTCGGCGAGCCGGTCGGCGGTCTCGGCGAGGCGGCGCTCGTGGAAGTCCGAGATGAGGACGCTCGCGCCCTCCTCGATCGCCTTGCGTGCGACGGCCGAACCGATCCCGGTCCCCGCCGCAGCGGTCACCACCACCGTCTTGCCGGCGAGCAGACCGTGGCCGGGCACGTATTCGGGCGAAGGAGCGGGCATGGAGATCACCTCAGGCGGTAGCGAAGGAAGATTGGTC
The DNA here is from genome assembly GCA_020439555.1 of Acidimicrobiales bacterium. Classification (GTDB taxonomy): domain Bacteria; phylum Actinomycetota; class Acidimicrobiia; order Acidimicrobiales; family Iamiaceae; genus Aquihabitans. The sequence continues at coordinate 721 of JAGQSN010000067.1, forward strand.
GGCGGTCCTCACGGCCTGGTCGGGGCTTCAGCCCGCGACCTTCGGCTCCGGCGGCAGTCCTAGGCCGCGCTCGCCGATGATGTTCCGCTGGATCTGGTTGGAGCCTGCGTAGATCGTGTCGGACCGGGTGAACAGGAACAGGCGCTGGAGGGCGGTGAGCTCGTAGTTCGACTCTCCGTGCCCCTCTCCGGCGAGGGTGGCCTCGACCTGCTCGGCGAGAGTCGCCTCGGCACCGAGCACGTCCATGGCGAGCTCGCCGAGGTCACGGTGCCAGCTCGCCCAGTAGAGCTTGGTGATCATCGTCGCCGGTGGCAGTTCGCCCTTCTCCGGGCCCGACAGCACCCGCAGCGTGTTCCACCGCATGATCTCGAGGCCGGAGTGCGCCCGGACGAGACGTTGCCGGATGTGCGGGTCGTCGATCGACCCGTTGCGGCGCGCCACCGCGATGATCTCGTCGAGTTCGTTGCGGAAGTGCATCTGCTGTCCGAGGGTCGACGCTCCGCGCTCGAAGGCCAGGGTGCCCATGGCGACCTTCCAGCCGTTGTCGATGCCGCCCACGCAGTCGACGCCGCGTGCCAGCGCACCGTCGAAGAAGACCTCGTTGAACTCGCTGGTCCCGGTGACCTGACGGATCGGCCGGATCTCGACGCCTTCCTGGCGGAGCGGCATCAGGAAGTACGAGATCCCCTTGTGCTTCGGCTTGGCGTCCCGGTTGGTACGTGCGAGGACGAATACCCAGTCCGACCAGTGGGCGAGTGACGTCCAGACCTTCTGACCCGAGATCCGCCAGTCGTCGCCGTCGGGTTCGGCGCGGGTCGCGATGTTCGCCAGGTCCGAGCCGGCGTTCGGTTCGCTGTAGCCCTGTGCCCACAGTTCCGTACCGGCGACGATCCCGGGCAGGAACCGCGCCCGTTGGTCGTCGTTTCCGAAATGGAGGATGGTCGGCCCTGCCAGACCCTCGCCGATGTGGCCGAGCCGTCCCGGACCACCTGCCCGCGCGTACTCCTCGAACCAGATCACCTGCTGGTGAAGGCTCAGGCCCCGACCCCCGTGCTCGACGGGCCAGCCCACACAGGTCCATCCGTTGGCGCCGAGGTGCTGTTCCCACTCGTAGCGCTCGTCGAACAGAGCGTGTTCGTCGCCTGGCCCGCCCCGTCCGCGCACCTTGGCGAAGTCGCCCTCGAGCTGCTCGGTGAGCCATGCCCGTGCTTCGGCCCTGAAGGCCTCGTCCTCGTCGGAGAACCGCAGATCCACGGCGTGACCCTACCCGGACCTGACGACCCGTCAGGAATCGGTCGGGCGCAGGAGAGCAACCGCTCGGCGGCGCCGTTCGGGGTCGTATCCCCGCCATTTGGCGGCCGGGACAACGTCGTGTTCCACCTCGACGAATCCCTTGCGCAGGAAGAACTCGACAGCTTCAGAGGACACGGTCACGGCGAACAGTGCGGCCAGCCCCTCGGCCGCCGCACGTTCCACGAGCGCGTCGATCAGCAGTCCACCGGCACCGGACCCGCTGAAGCGGCTCACCGTGTAGAGCGAGGCCACCTCGGCCATACCGTCGTCGCGGTAGTCGTCCCTGTCCATGCCGACGATTCCCGCCAGGTGATCCCCACCCAGCACCCGGGCACCGAGTCCGTCGACCGCGATCCGGGCGATCTCGTGGCGCTCACGCGGTCGAAGCACCCCGGCGTCGACGCCCTGGCTCACCAGTCGTTCCACCTCCACGAGGTCGGCCACTCGAAGCGGCTCGACGCGGACGTATCCGCCGCTCGTGAAGAGGGTCCCCGTGCCGTCGAAGGTGTACAGCTCGCGGTCCAGGTCGTCCGCCCGGCAGAGGTTGACGCTCAACACGCCACCGGCCAGGGCCTCCTCGATGGCCGGGACCACGCGACCGTCCTGGCGATCGGCCAGGTCGGCCGCGAAGCCCTGATCGGGTCGGAGAACATCGGCGAAACTGCGAGGTGGCTCACCCCAGCCGCCGGCGGGGTCGGTGACGACGAGCTTGCGCACCCGTAGGGAGGAGGCGATACGACCGGCCACGGTCACGGCTGCATCCCCCGCGGCATCGACCACGACCGGCCGACCATCTGCCACGGCCAGCCACAGTTCGGCCAGCCATTCGCAGTCGAGGTCTCCGACGGTGAGCACGACCGGGGAGGTACCGAGGGCCGGGGTCAGCAGTCCCTCCCAACCATCGGCCGGGTGGGCCTCGTCGACGACGAGGACCAGTTGTCCCCTGGTTCGGTAGAGCGACCGCGAGACCCTGCCGATCTGGGCGAGCACCGCCTCGTCGACATGGGTGAGGCCGACGACCAGGGTCTCCCCGGCGAACTCGGCCTCGTAGAAGGCGCGCTCGCTCTCCGGGACCAGTTCAGCGCCGACACCTCCGACCACGGGTCCGGACGCTACCGGCCGCAGCACCACGCGGACGTCAGGCCCGCCCATGGCCGGGTGCTCTCAGCCGATGGTGCAGTTCGCCATCGCCCTGACGCACAGCGTCGTCAGGTGGTCCAGGCGCTTCGGGTCCCAACTGTTGAAGAAGTCGCCATGGCTGCCTTCGAAGCGCCCCGACGCCAACATCAGCTTCGACGCGTCCGTGGCCGGGGGGCCGCCCTTCTCCTTCGCCCACACCGGGTACTCGATGCTCACCTGGACCTGCACGATCGGAACCGGGTGCGACCTCGGGCACCAGCCGTTGGTGCTGTAGGCGACGTGCGAGTAGTGGTCGTCGCTGCGGAGATCCTTGCCGTTCCAGCAGTCGGGAAAGACGAGTCGAAGATTCAACGGGGACCGCGGGGTGCAGTTGGTCGGAGGCGTGTGCCTGTATCGCTTGGGCCTGAACCCGCATCCCCAACCGACCTGGTCGATCGGAGGCCAGTCGCCGGGCCCACGGTGCATGTCACCGGCGATGAGTTCGATCCCGGCAGGCAGGGTGCGGACGTCGTGGACGTCGGCTCCCGCCGCAGCCCGGTAGTAGGCACGCATCCGCGTCGGGTCCACCGGTCGGTCACCGTCGTAGAGAGCGGGCGCCCAGTAGGCGGCGGTGTCGTCGAGGTCCTCGCAGGATGTCGGGCCGCCCCGCAACGAGGCGGCGGTGCTGTGGGCGTCGGTCTCCTCGGCCCCGAAGAAGTCGTGCACGTGTGAGGCCCCGGGTTCGCCCGGGAAGACGATCGGGTCGTCGGGGGCTCGGTGGGAGAAGCCGCAGTCGACCGTGAACACCGCCGAGTCCTCGGTGGCGGCGATGGTGGGCCCAACCCGTTCGGGAGGACCCTGGGCTCCGGCACCGGAGTCCCCGCACGACACCAACGAGGGGACCGCGAAGGCCAGGGCCACCAGCAGGCAGACCCTGGCCCTACGGGCACGACGGGTCACGACGGGCGCTTGGGCAGCTTCACCGCGTCGACGTCGAACGGACCGGGCATGTTGACCGCCATCGCTGCCGGAGCGGTCGTCGGGTTCGCCATGTTCGGCTGCTTCGGGACCGGTGGGAGCTCGGCCTTCGTGTAGTCGACCGACGCAGGCTTGCCTTCGTTCGAGGCCAGCTTGATCAGGTCGAAGGCCCCGTCCTCCATCGAGCCGGACCGCTGTCCTTCACATGGCGCCTGGCTCTCGATGTTCTTCGGAGCGCTCGTCTCGAAGGTATTGCCGGCGAAGCAGTTGCCACCGGTCTCGGTCGCGCTGCCTCCGAACCAGAGGCCGAGGTCGCCCAGCTTCGAGTCGGACACGACGTTGTCCCGGACCTTGTTGCCCGTCGCCTTCCACACCCACTCCGCGTCCTCGGGGTACGTGATGATCACGATCCCGCCGAGATCGTGATCGAAGACGAGGTTCCGCTCGATCTTGTTGTTGATGCCACCGGCGATGAGGATCCCGTTGCCCATCGCGGTGATCGAGATGTCGATCGCCGGCGTCTTGCCGTTGTTGTTGCTGTACACCAGGTTGCCGACGATGGTGTTGTCGTCCTGCGGGTACTTGGGTTCGTACGATCCGCTGTTCGGGACGATGCCGGCGCGGTTGTACCGGAACGTGGAGTTCGAGATCACGAGGTTGCCACCGGAGTTCGTGCCCGAATATCCGAGGCCGTTCCACTCCGAGATCACGTCGTTGATTCGGGCGTTGCAGGGCTGACAACCGCCTATGTAGAACCCGGCGTCGGGGCTTCCGGACGCGTAGGAGTGCTCCATGAGACCGTCGGTCGACTCGAACGCATAGATGCCGTAGTCACCGTTGCGGAACGCGGTCAGGTACGAACCCCGGTACCCGGTCGAGCCGGTCCAGAAGAAGCCGTTCTTGGTGTAGTTCCGGGCGGTCATGTTCTCGATGGCTACGCCCTTGGCCTTCACGACGATGATGCCGTTGGCCTTCTTGAACTCGCCGTCGAGGATCGTGGTGTTGCGTTCCACGCCGCGGATCGTGATGTAGGACTTCGCCGAGGGGACCTCGACGGCCTCCTTGTAGACACCCGGAGAAACCAGGATCAGGTCACCGGGCTTCGCTGCGTCGACGCCCTTCTGGATGGTTGGTTGATCACCGGGAACCTTGATTACGTCGCCCGTCGGGGCGGACGGCTGCTTCGGGACGGTGTTGGCGACCTGCGGCTCCGCCTCCACCGCACCGACGAGAAGACGACCGCGCATGCCGCCGGTCTTCGTGCCGTGGAGGCTGCAGTAGTACGAGTACACGCCCGGCTTGTCGAACGTGTGGCTGTAGGTATCGCCGGGAGCGAAATCCGCCGCGTCGACACCCCAGCCCTTGCTGTCGATCGGGACGATGTCGTGCTCGTTGCGGCCGAAGTTCTCCCATTGGACCTTCTCGCCGACCGCGACCCGGATGTCAGGTTGGTTCGCACCGCCGAAGACGTTGTCCAGAGTCTTGATCGCGACCTTGGACGCGAGAGGTCCACCGGCCCCCACCTGTTGAATGTCGGGATCCGCCCCACACGCACCGAGCAACACCGTGGCCATGGCCACGAGGACGACAACCGACTTTCGCATACAGCGGTACCCCTTCGTTCGTCACCGGTGTGACCCGGCGGTCGGCCCATACTTGCATGGAACCGAGTCGAACCTCGGGTTACCGCATTCGTCAGTACCTGAGGCCGGGTGCCCGGGTGTGGAACACGTCGGTGGCGAGTTGCTGGCCGAGCTTGGTCGCGTCCCAGCGCTTTCCGCCGTTGTTGATGGTCGGGCCGTCGGACCACCCCTCCATGAGGATGATGTTCTCGGCCACGGCCCGGATGATCTGGCCCGTCACGAGCTGGGACTCGTCGGACGCGAGCCAGGCCACCAACGGCGAGGACACGGACGGGTCCATGCGGTTCCACTCGCCTTCGGGCACGTCGTCGGCCTCGATCACCTCCGGGGCACCTGGCATTGTGCCGGTGATACGTGTCGCTGCGGCCGGGCCGACGCAGTTCACCGTCACGCCGAGCTTGTAGAGCTCCAGGCTGAGGGTCTGGGTCAGACCGGCGATTCCGGCCTTGGCCGTTGCGTAGTTCGTCTGGCCGAAGTTGCCGACGAGTCCGGCGCCCGATGTCGTGTTGATCACCCGACCGGTGAAGGTCTCTCCGTTCTTGGAGCGCTCGCGCCAGTGACGCGCGGCGTGGTGGCAGGGCGACCAGGTCCCCTTGACGTGAACGGCGAGGACGGCGTCGAAGTCCGCTTCGCTCATGTTCCAGATCGCCCCGTCACGGACGATCCCGGCGTTGTTGACGAGGACGTCGAGCTTTCCCCACGTGTCGACCGCCTGGGCGATCATCCGGCCTGCACCCTCGTGGTCGGCGACGTTCTCGTAGTTGGCCACCGCCACACCGCCACGCTCCTCGATGAGGGCGACGGTGAGGTCCGCGTCGCGACCGGTGCCCTCGCCCGTGACCGAGCCGCCGAGGTCGTTGACGACGACCTTCGCCCCGTGCTTGGCCAACTCCAGCGCGTGACCGCGGCCGATGCCGTGGCCCGCGCCGGTGACGATCGCGACCTTGCCGTCGAGCATGCCCATTGGTTGTCCGTCCTCCGAAGAAATCTGACTGGTCGTCAGATTCTAGGGCGAACGGGTACCCGACCTCCCAGCCGCCCGACCGCCCTCGACCTCTCCTGGCCAGGGGACGCAGGCCCGGGTGACGGGCTCAGCCGAACCGTCGCCGGTACTCCGGCACCCGGTAGAAGTACCAGAACATCGACGAGGTCGATTCCCCTGCCCTGAGCCGCGAGCCCCAGAGCCGTGCCTGGGAGGAGGCAGGTGCTCGTCGCAGCATCGCAGTGTGCCCACACGCAGCCACCGCTTCGAGGTGGTAGCGGACCTTCGCGGACGGGGTGGACGAAACCGCGGTGATGAAGTCGACCGAGCCGTTCTCCTGGTTCCCGTTGATCTTCGGGAACCAGTAGTCGACCGTGGCTTTCGACGGAGCGATGCCGGTCATGTGCCGGTTGAGCCGGTCGACCAGGTCGTAGCCCCACAGGCGGGTGTAACGCCCGCGAGCGACGGGGTGGTGGATCATCTCCGCCACGACCGCCCGCAGTCCCATCGACTCGCGCATCGGCATCCATCGTTGAAGCTGCTCGAAGGTCGCGGGACCGCCGGTCAGGCAGAACATGATTCGGTTGATCTCCGCGCCCGCCCTCGCATAGGAACCGGCGTAGTAGAACTCCCTCAGCGCGCTCGGGATGCTCGTCTGGCCGGTACGGACACGGGTGATCCAGCGGGCCCGGTTCGCCGGCGTGGGGAGACGTCCGAGGAAGTCGTCGTACTGCTGGTCGATGAACGCACCGGCGTCACGGAACGGCGAGAACTTCGACTCCGCCGGGGTGTAGGGGTGACGTGGCGGGGCCGGGCGTGAGGTGAAGAGTCCGATGCTGCCGTAGTCGGCGCCGAGGATGGGCTTCGGGTCGACACCCATCCAACCGCCGAGGACCGACGCGTACACGGTCCGGAAGTCGACGTGGACCCGGAGGTCACCGCGGCTGTCGAGGTCCGTCATCGACGGTTGCGTTCCGTGCAGGCCACCACGGACGCGGTCACCGATCACGAAGAGCGGGGCGCTGGTTCCATGGTCGGTGCCCGAACCGTTGTCGGCCGCGCGGCGACCGAACTCCGAGAAGGTCATGATCACGACCTGGTCCGCCCAGCGCGGATCCAGGGTCCGGTAGAACCCGTCGATCGCGGCGTCGAAGTCCTCCAGGAGGTGGTTGTGCATCCACGCCTGGTCGCGGTGCGTGTCGAAGGACGCGAGCGTCGCACCGAGCACCCGCACGCCCACGTTCGCGTTGATCACGCGGGCAGCACGGTAGAGCTGGGCCGAAAGGGAGTCGTCGGTGGGACCACCGCCCGCGAACGCCGTAGCGAAGTCGCTCGCCCGTTCCATCGTGAGCTTGTTCACACCACCGATCGCATCGGACCACCCGCCGCGACCGGTGCCCGCCCCCATTTTCGTCAGGGCGTCGAACAGCGCGACCTCCGCGCCGCGGGATCGGTTCGAGCCGAAGGGTCCGGTCGCTCCGAGCGCGCTGACCTCGCAGCGCGTTCCGAGCATGTGGAGCGGCACGGCGGCGTCGAGCGCCACCCCTCTGAGCCCTTCGTTCGAGTCGGGCATCGTGTCCAGCAGGCGACCGATCCAACCCGTCGAACGGTCGGGGCTGGCAGTACCCGCCATCCACGTGGCCATGGCGTCGACGTGGCTGTGCTCGAGAGCGACGTTGCCGACGCCCCGAACGATCGCGACCTTGCGCTGGCGATAACGGGCGGCCAGCTTGGGCAGAGCGGGGTGCAGGTACAGGCCGCCCTCTCCGAGCGAGATCGCCCTGGAGGCGACCGAGGTCGCCCGACGCATACGGGCGTACGCGGGATCAAGTGCCGGCACGACGGTGTTCACTCCGTCATTGCCGCCGCCGAGTTGGACGACGATCAGGATCGGGTCCCCCTCGCCCAACGGGGTGATGGCGGCGGCCATCTTGGAGAGCGGGCCGAAGCTCAGCGCCGTGGCACCGCCGGTTGCGGCGGCCGCCTGGAGGAAGCGTCGACGGGTCAACCCACGTTCGTCGACGGGCGTCGACAGCGCGGCATGGACGTCCTCGAACTCGGGGTCGTCACCGAGACGGGCGATGCCGTCCCTTAGGTGCGATGGGAATTGCTCGTACATGTTCATCACCCGACCACGAACTCAGGACAGAGAGCAGTGAGGACGATCGCATTCGTGCGCATCGACCAGCCGTGCCAACCGCCGGTGACCGACGCCGCGTAATCCTCGATTGTCTTCCGGGTCGCGGCGGACGGGTCCACGATTCCGAAGGCCTCGAACATCGTGTCGGCAACCGTTCGAGGGGAGGCCTTCGACGTGATGTTCGCGAAGCGTTGGTAGGGCCAGTCGCTGTCGGTCGCGACCCAGCGGAGGTACGCGGCACAGTCCTCACGCCGCCACCAGTAGCCGGACGCGAGCCAGTCGGCGTTGCGTCCCCATCCGAACACGTTGGGCGGGTCGAGCGGCGCCTGCCCCATCGAACCCAGGAACCACTCGGGATGCGCATCGGTCGCCTTGATCCCGAGTGCTCCGATGAGCGCCACGAACCACTCGACCGGGGAACGCACGAGGGCGGTCCTCGCCTCGGCGGACCGGAACTCGGGGCGCAGGAAGATCGACCGCACCAGCGTCCGAAGGGAAAGTCCACTCGATCGGAACTCGGCTGCGAGGGAATCAACGACCGCCGGAGTGGGGTTCGTCCCGACGAAGTACAACCACAGCTTCGACACGAGGAACCGTGAGGCCGGCACGGCCTTCACGCCCTTGAGCACCTCGGTCAGCGCGTCCGGGCCGTTCCAGTTCTTCGTGATGCCGAAGAGCGTCTTCTGCCCGTCGTCATGAGCCGAAGGGTCGAACACGTAGGACTTCTTGTCCTGCGTGAGGTTGTGGCCGGTCCAAGCCCGGCTCATAGCGACGACGTCCGCCTCGGTGAAGTTCCCCCGGCCGATGGTGAAGGCCTCGAGGATCTCCCGTCCGAAGTTCTCGTTGACCTTCGACGGGTAGCGGTTCACCCCGTTGTCTAGATACGACAGCATGAACGGGTCGATCGAAACCGCCTGGGCGAGTTGGTGGTAATCGCCGAGAGCGTGCTGGCGGAACAGTCGGATCTGGTTCCACGCCGTCTCGGCATCCTGGTTCTTCGCCCGGCCCGACACGAAGTGGTAGCCGTGGAAGAACAGCGCCATCTTGTCGACGATCGGGCACGGTGATGTGCGCATCACCTCGGTCCACCAGCCGACGACGGCGACCCACTTGTACCAGTCGTTCAGGTTCGGGTCGTGGACTGCAGCGGGAAGAGGAGGGAACGGAGCCGCGGAGGTGTCCATCACCGAATCCACCGCAGCCGTCCAGTCGGCCGACGCTGCGAGTTCGGTGATGCGCTGCGGGGTGGCCGCGAACCCGGAACGTCGGAGCAGGTGGAGTGCATCGGAGCGGGAGATGGCCATGGTCAGAACGCTCTCGAGGAAGACGGGATCGGAGCCACCTGAATCGGTGGGATCGCCTGATCCATCGGCAGTCGGGTCTCGGTCCTTGAGGTCATGCGAACCGGCTCCGGTACTCGGCGGACTCGTAGAGCGTCGAGAGGAGGAACTCCAGCTTCACGGCTCCACGGTCGAGCAATGTCGCCCACTGCCGGTTCTGCTCGGCCTCCGGGGGACGCCGGAGCATGGCTGCGAACACGGTCGCCACGCATGCGCGGTGGTGGTACGCGAGGCGCCCGTAGGGGGTCATCGAAAGTTGGGCGAGCATCGTCGCCGCGTTCACGTCGTTCTCGTGGGCGAACTTCGGCTGCCAGTAGGCGAGGAACTGCGCGGACGGCGGTGCGCCCATCAGATCGGTGTGGACCTTGTTGATGAGGTTCGTGCCGTAGAGGCGGCCGTAGCGGTCGCGCCACGCGTCGGACGAGACGACCTCCGCTGCGATGTCCTCCATGGACGATCCGGTCGCGCGCATCTTGGTCCAGCGCCAGATGTCGTCGACCTCCGGTGGACCTCCGGTGCCCATCCAGAAGGTCCGGGCCCCGTCGACGCCGAACCGGTACAGGTCGGAACCGACGTACATCTGCTCGAGGGCGACCGGGATCGACCAGAAGCCCCAGTAGACGACGTTGCCCCAGGCGAGAAGATCGGACTCCTTGGGATGCACGCCCCTGAAGTCGTGGAACTGTTGGATGACGAACTTCGCGACGTCGTCGAACGGGAGGAATCGCGGGTCCTTCTTCGTTGGAGGCCCTTGCGAGGGTTCTGGTGGCTTCGACTTGAAGAGGTCGAGTTGCGGATAGGTCCCGCCGAGAATCTGCGTGGCGTCGGCGCCGAGCCAACGCTGCAGGACCGACGCATAGACGGATCGGAAGTCGACGTGGACCTCGAGATCTCCTCGCTCGTCGAGAGCCGTCAGGGACGGGTATCGGCCGTGCAACCCACCCCGGACCCGATCGCCCACGACCAGCAGTGGAGCGCTCGTGCCGTGATCGGTGCCCGATCCGTTGTCACCCGCCCGCCGACCGAACTCCGAGAAGGTCATGATCACGACCTGATCGGCCCACTGGGCGTCGAGCGTCGAGTAGAAGACGTCGATCGCCTCGTCGAGGTCCGACAACAGGTGGTTGTGCATCCAGGCCTGGGTCCGGTGCGTGTCGAACGACGCGAGCGTTGCGCCGATCACACGGACACCGATGTTCAGGTTGACGACCTTCGCTGCCGTGCGGAGTTGACGGGTCAGGTCGTCTCCGTCCGAGGAGGGATCCCCGAGCCGCACGAACTCCCGTGCGAGGTCGATGCACTCCCGATCCATCGAGGCGATCGCGTCACCCAGACGGCCGAGGCCGGTCGGCTGGCTGCCGTAGTTGCGGATCGCCTCGTACAGCGCGACCTCGGTTCCCTTGTCGCGCTCGGCACCGAACGGGAGCTCCTCCGCCAGGGCGGACACCTGTGAACGGTTTCCGAGGAGGTGCAGCGGGATGCTGCCGTCCACCGACACCGCTCGGAAGCCCTGATCGGAGTCCGGGATGGTGTCCAGGTATCGCCCCAGCCATCCGGTGGTCCTGCTGTCCCCGGCGGTCCCGGCCATCCACTTGGCCATCGCGGAGAAGTGGCTGTGGTCCTTGTCCGGATCGCCGACGCCTTGCACGACGGCGACCTTGCCCTGCTGGAACCTCGCAGCGAGCTTGGGGAGTGCCGGGTGGAAGGAAAGCCCACCGACGCCGAGTGGATGAGACCCGGCCGCCACCGATGTCGCCCGTCGCAGGGTCGAGTAGGCCGGGTCACCGAACGGCCCGACCATGTTGAGCCCGTCGTTGCCGCCGCCGAGCTGGATCACGACGAGGATCGTGTCGCCCGATTCCAGCGGCTCGACGGCCGCCGCGGCCTTGGCGAGCGGACCGAGAGTCAGCGCGGTCGCGCTCCCGGCGGCGAGGGCGCCCTGCAGGAAGGTGCGTCGACCGAAACCACGCTGGTCGACGGGTGCGCTGAGCGCTGCGTGGATCTCCTCGTACTCCGGGTCGTCACCGAGTCGATCGATCGCTGCCAGGAACTGGGGTGGGAACTGTTCGCTCATCTCGCTCATCCGAGGTTGAAGTCAGGCGACATCGCGACGAGGACCATCCCGAAGTAGCGCATGGACGATCCGTGCCATGTGCCGGAGACGCTGCGCGCCCAGTCCTCGACCACCTTGCGGGTGGCTGGTGACGGGGAGACGATCCCGAACGCTTCGAACGTGACGTCTGCGACGAGCTTCGGCGAGGAATCGGGTTGGATCTCGGGGAAGCGGTTGTACGGCAGGGAGGGGTCGACCATCTGGTAGCAGAGCCAGCGGATGCACTCGCCGCGCCTCCACCAACCGGATGCACTCAACCAGGCTTCGTTGCTCCCCCAACCACCGACGTTCGGGGGCCGGAAGAGGTCCTGGCCCATGGGCACGATCCACCATTGCGGTTGCGAAGCGGTGGCCGGGACGTCGAGGGCCTGGGTAACCGAGACGAACCAATCGACCGGCGAGCGGACGACGGCGGTCCGTGCGGCAGCACCGCGGAAGTCGGGGTGCAGGAAGATCGCCCTCACGAGCGAACGAAGCGAGAGCCCGGATGCTCGGAAGGTGGCAGCGAGGCTCTGCGTCGTCGTCGCCGAAGGTTCCGTTCCCACCAGGTAGCGCCACAGCTTCGCCACGAAGAAGAGCGATGCCGGCACTGCCTTGCTCCCCTTCAGGATCTCCGTGATGGTGGCGGGTCCGTCCCAGTTCTTGGTGATGCCGAAGAGGGTCTTCTGACCGTTGTCGTGGGCAGCCGCGTCGAACTGGTAGCGCAGGCCGTCGGCGGAGAGGTTGTGGCCGGTCCAGGCGCGAGACATCGCGACGACGTCGGCCTCCGTGTAGTTGTTCCGACCGAGCGTGAACAGCTCGAGCAGTTCGCGCCCGAAGTTCTCGTTGATCCTCGACGGCGCCTTGTTGGCACCGTTGTCGAGGTACCAGAGCATCCACGGGTCGACGGCCACCCGCTGGGTCAGCTGGTGATAGTCGCCCAGTGCGAAGGAACGGAACAGTTCGATCTGGTTCCAAGCGAGGGTCGCCTCGTCGCACTTGCTCCACGAGCAGGGGAAGTGGTGACCGTGGAAGAAGAGCGCCATCTTCTCGACGATCGGGCACGGGGTCGTCCGCATCCGCTCGATCCAGAACTTGATGAGCTCGATGCGCAGCTCCCACATCTCCATCGTCTGGCCGACCGCCGGGGGCATCGTCGCCGCCGGCGCCCTCGAGGTGTCGAGAACCGCATCGACGGCGGCCTCCCAGTTCGGCAGGGCGGCCAGCCGAGCTATGTCGGCGGGACGGGCTCCGAATCCGGATCGGCGGAGAAGGTGGGCAGCATCTGAGCGCGAAATAGCCATGAGGAGGGACCCGGTCGTTTGCGGGCGGAGGTCGGTTCCCGGCGGGCAGTGTTCCTGCGAACGCAACAGGCGACGAAACAAGGATCGGCGCCTGAGGCCTGAGCCTTTAGGGTTCGCGAGAACGTGCACGTCGAGTGCCGGCTGGACTGCCCCAGGAGGTTGGGTCGTAACCCTACCGTAATGTCTGTAACGAACCCGTCAAGGAACCCCGGACCCGACCCTCTGACCAGGGGAATCGGAGCCTCGACCACTCCACCTCTGCGCGACCTCTGGCGCCACGCCCGAACCCGGCGGCGCACGATCGTCTTCGCGACCGTCATGTCCGTGGTGAACAAGGCGTTCGACGTTGCGCCGGAACTCCTCATCGGCGCGGCGGTCGACGTCGTCGTGAACGAGAAGCAGTCCTTCATCGGGCGGCTGATCGGCAGCAACGACCGCTTCTCTCAGCTCACGTTCCTGGCCGTGATCACGGTGCTGGCGTGGGTCTGCGAGTCGATCTCGGACTACGTCGCCCACCTCAGCTGGCGGAACCTCGCCCAGAACATCGAGCACGAGACACGGATGGAGGCCTACGCACACATCCAGTCCCTGGAGATGTCCTACTTCGACGACCAGTCCTCCGGCGGACTCATGGCGATCCTCAACGACGACGTGAACCAACTTGAACGGTTCCTCGACGTCGGCGCCCACGAGATCGTCCTCACCGCAGCCAACGTCGTCATGGTCGGAGCGGTGTTCGCCGTGATCTCACCGCAGCTCACGCTCCTCGCCTTCCTGCCGATCCCGGTCATCGTCATCGGCTCGCTCCGCTACCAGCGACGCCTGGAGCCCCACTACGCAGCCGTTCGCGACGCAGCCGGTCGCATCGCCGACACCCTCACGAACAGCCTCGGAGGTGTCGCCACCATCAAGGCGTTCAACGGCGAGGCCCGGGACATCGAGCGGGTCGCCGACGAGAGCAACCACTACCGCTCCGTCAACCGGGACGCGATCCGCCTGTCGAGCGCGTTCATCCCGCTGATCCGCATGGCGATCCTCGCCGGCTTCACGATGACGCTGCTCATCGGCGGCCGGGCGGCCATCCGCGGCGATCTCGACGTCGGCCTCTTCTCGGTCCTCGTCTACATGACACAGCGCCTGCTGTGGCCGCTCACGCGACTCGGCGAGACACTGGACCTCTACCAGCGAGCGATGGCCTCGTCGCGGCGGATCTTCGGACTGCTGGAGACCGAACCCGAGATCGCGCCCGGCACGGCTGCACTGCCCACACCGGTGAGCGGCGCCGTGCGCTTCGACGACGTCCGGTTCTGCTACGGCGACGGACCTGAGGTGTTGAAGGGCCTCACCCTCGACGTTCCCGCGGGCGAGACGCACGCGATCGTCGGCTCCACCGGTTCGGGCAAGTCCACGGTCGTGAAGCTCCTGCTCCGCCTCTACGAGGCGACCGAGGGAACCGTCTCCATCGACGGCCACCCGGTGGAGACGCTCACGTTCGAGTCGCTTCGGGGGGCGACCGGCTTCGTGGCCCAGGACGTGTTCCTGTTCCACGGCACCGTCCGCGAGAACCTCCTCTACGGCAGGCCCGACGCATCCGACGAGGACGTCAGGCACGCAGCCGAGCTCGCCGAGGCTTCAGGGTTCATCGAGGCGCTCCCGCAGGGTTACGACACGCTCGTCGGAGAACGCGGCATGAAGCTCTCCGGTGGTCAACGCCAACGCCTCACCATCGCTCGGGCGATCGTGCGCGACCCGAGGATCCTGATCCTCGACGAGGCCACCTCGGCCGTCGACAACGAGACCGAAGCAGCGATCCAACGTTCGCTGAAGAAGGTCGCGGCGGGCAGGACGACGATCGTGATCGCCCACCGGCTCTCCACGGTCCGACACGCCCACCGGATCCACGTGATGGAAGCCGGAGCGATAGTCGAGTCCGGCACCCACGAGGAACTGCTCGCGATCGGCGGCCTCTACGCCGCCCTCTGGCGGGTGCAGACTGGCGAGGCAGTCCCAGCCTGAGGACGACCTCAGGCGAACTTGAGCACGGCCCTGTTCAGGGCTCCACCGTGCATCGCGTCGAGCGCATCCTGGACGCCCTCGGGTTCGAAGGTCGCCGAGACCAGCTCGTCGAGCTTGAAGCGGCCGGCCTTGTAGAGGTCGATGTAGCGCGGGATGTCGTGATGAGGACGCGACGACCCGTACCGGCAGCCGAGGATCGACTTGTCGTTGTAGAGGCTGTTGACCACGAACGACGCCTCGCTGCCGAGCTTCGGCACGCCGAGGAGGACACAGTTGCCGCCCCAGTCGAGCGTGTCGATCGCCTGGCGGATCAGGGCCGGGTGACCGACGCACTCGAAGGCGTGGTCGACGCCGTTCGGGCAGATCTCCTTCACGGCCTCGACGGTGTCGACGCCTTCGCCCGCGGCGATGAAGTGGGTAGCGCCGAACTGGCGTGACGCTGCCTCCTTGGCGGGGTTCGCGTCGACGGCGATGATCGTCGAGCATCCGGCGATCACGAGGCCCTGCAACACGTTGAGCCCGATCCCGCCGATTCCGATCACGAGCGCCGTGTCACCGAAGCCGGGCTTGGCACGGTTGAGCACGGCACCGGTACCCGTCAGGACTGCGCAGCCGATGAGCGACGCGGAGGTGAGCGGGACCTCGGGGTCGATGACGACTGCCTGGGTCTCCTTCACGACGGTCGTCTCGGCGAACACGCCCGCGTTGGCGAACTGGAACGCCTTGTCCCCGGCGACGGTGAACGGCCGCGACAGCCGACCGGCGGTGTCACGGCAGTGAGTGGGCTTGCCACGGTCGCACGCGTCGCAGGTCCCGCAGTTGCCGAGGGTCGTGAGGACGACGTGGTCGCCCTCCTTGACCTTCTTGACGGCCGGTCCGACCGCCTCGACGACACCGGCACCCTCGTGGCCGAGCACGGCCGGGGTGGGGAACGGGATCGTGCCGTTCACGACGCTCACGTCGCTGTGGCACAGGCCGGCTGCGTGGATGCGGACACGGACCTCGTCGGCACGCAGGTCACGCACCTCGACGTCGTCGCGCACCTCGAGTTGTCCGGTCCAAACGATTGCCTTCATGTGGTTGTCCTCGGTGTCGTTCGCCGTCGGTCGGCGTCTGTGAGCTGGAGTTGTCGCAGGGGACGTTGCGGGGTGGCCCGGGCTCGCGGGGTCAGCCTGCCCAGACGATCGACTGGAGCTCGCTGTAGGCGTGGAGGCCCCACGAGCCTCCGTCACGCCCGACGCCGCTGTACTTGAACCCGCCGAAGGCCATCTCGTGGTTGCGCTGGAGGGTGTTG
>JAGQSN010000068.1 GCA_020439555.1 Acidimicrobiales bacterium
CCAGTACTTCATCCACGCGAAGATGCGCGAGAACTGGGGGTTCGACCGACTCGCCGCTGTGGCTCGGAAGGAGTCGATCGAGGAGATGGAGGACGCGGACAAGCTCATCGACCGCATCCTCTACCTGGAAGGGACGCCGAACCTCCAGCGGTACAACCCGGTTCGGGTGGGCGAGGACGTTCCGGAGCAGTTCGAGTTGGAACTCCAGACCGAACGCGAAGCCATCGAGCGCTACAACCGGGCCGTCGCCCTGGCCCGCGAAAAGGGCGACAACGGAACCCGTCAACTCCTCAACGAGCGCCTGGTGGACGAAGAGGCGCACGCCGACTGGTTGGAGGCGCAACTCCACCTGATCGCCACGGTCGGCGCGGAGAACTACCTCGCTCAGCACATCCACAAGGACGACTGAGCCAGACCCGCCGGATCAGCCGATCCGCAGCGCGGCCGGCGCGTCGGCAGGAACGGCCGGCGCCCGGGGTGCTATCGGAGGAACCCTCTCGTAGGACTCACCGATCGGGGGACGACGATCGGTCTCCCCCTTGTTCGGCCACGCCGACATCGCACGTTCGGTCATCGCCGTGATCGTGAGGGACGGGTTGACGCCCAGGTTCGCGGAGACGGCCGAACCGTCAGCGACCGACAGTCCTTCGTACCCGTAGACCCGCTGGTAGGGGTCGATGACACCGTTGTGGGGTGAGTCACCGATGACGCACCCACCGAGGATGTGAGCGGTCGTCGGAGCGTCGAGCAACGTCTCGTTCCACGCTCCCCACGGTTCGCCGTCCAGCATGTCGGCAACCTGCCTGGCAGCGTCGTTGGCAACAGGGATGTAGGTGGGGTTCGGTTCGCCGTGTCCGGGCCTCGTGACGAGCGTGCCGAGCTTGGCGTGTCGGCGGAGGGCGATGCTGTTGTCCCGGCTCTGCATCACCAGGAGGATGATCGACCGTTCCGACCATCGTCGGACCGACAGGGACCGCAGGAACGAGACCGGATGACGGACGACCTTCGCGACGAACCGGACCTGCCTGGGGACACGTCCGCCGCCGTCCACGAGGACCGTCGTGAGGAGTCCCATCGAGTTCGATCGGGGCGGATAGCGAACCGGTTCGATGTGGGTGGTCTCGTCGGGATGGATCGACGAGGTGATCGCGACGCCTCTGGTCAACTCTGGGTGGGCGACCTTCGCACTGGCCCCGACGATCGCCTCGCTGTTGGTCCGCACGACGTCGCCGAGGCGCGGCGACAGGTTCGGGAGGCGTCCCTCGTCACGAAGGCGCAGCAACAGCTTGACCGTTCCGAGGACGCCGGCCGAGAGGACGACGCGCTCAGCCGTGAACGTCCTGCGACGCTTCCGCACCCAGGCACCGGGGCGTTCGGTGGTCACCCGCCAACCGCCGCCGGTCAGAGGCTCGAGGTCGACGACCTTGCGGTCGGGGTAGACGACGGCACCCTTCTTCTCGGCGAGGTACAGGTAGTTGCGATCGAGGGTGTTCTTGGCCCCGACACGGCAGCCGACCATGCACGCGCCGCAGTGGGTGCAGCCGACCTTGTCCGGCCCTTCACCCCCGAAGTACGGGTCCGGGACCCGCTCGCCCGCCTTCCCGAACCACACCCCGACCGGGGTCCGATGATAGGTGTCACCCACCCCGAGGCGGTCGGCGAGGTCCTGCATGTAGCGGTCCGGCGGCGTGTCGGCGGGAACCTCGTTGACCCCGAGCATCCGCTTGGCCTGGTCGTAAAAGGGGGCGAGCTCGCTCCGCCAATCGGTGATGTGGCCCCACTGGGGGTCCGTGTAGAAGGGGTCGAGCGGTTCGTAGAGCGTGTTCGCGTAGACGAGCGAACCACCGCCCACACCTGCGCCGGACAGCACGGCGATGTCCTTCAGCGGGGTGATGCGCTGGATGCCGCGCATGCCGAGGCCGGGGGCCCACAGGAAACGTCGGAGCTGCCAACTCGACGACGGGAGTGTCGAGGTGTCGTAGCGGCGGCCGGCTTCGATCACCCCGACGCTGTAGCCCTTCTCGACGGCCCTCAGAGCCGTGACACTCCCTCCGAACCCGGAGCCGACGATCAGGACGTCATGGTCGAAACGCACTTGGCCATCGTCTCATGCAATCGTCCGCCGCGCGCAACCCCCACAGTTGCCACGCGGTTCCTCCACGACCTCAGGCCGGCAGGCCAGCCGCCGGGTCGGGCGGAATGACGAGCGAAGGCTTGATCGTCCCGTCGCGAAACGGTTCGTAGACGGCGAGCAGTCGATCGCCTTCCCCGACGACCGCCCACGGCCCCGGGTCGTCGTCCCCCAGACCGACCGCCATTCGCTGGAGAACCTTGCCGACGGCGACATCGGCGGCCCCCTTTGCATCCACGTCCAACCTCGTGAGATGGCGAACAGCGTCGAGCATCGGTCTGACCCGGTCCGCGTCGACCTGCTCGAGCTGGATCGCATCGGAGAGGGTGAACGGTCCGACGGCGTTGCGGCGCAGGTGGCGGATGTGCGCTCCCCCGCCGAGGGCATGCCCGATGTCGGCAGCGAGGGTCCGCACGTACGTTCCCGAGGAGCACTCCACCGCCATCGTGAACACCTCCTGCTCCCCCGGCGGACCGGGCAGGATGCTCAGGGAGTGGATGGTCACCGGCCGAGGGGCACGTTCGACCTCGATGCCCTCGCGGGCAAGTTCGTGGAGCCGCCTGCCACCGACCTTCACGGCGGACACCATCGGCGGGACCTGCTCGA
>JAGQSN010000069.1 GCA_020439555.1 Acidimicrobiales bacterium
CACCCGGGCCGACTGGCAGCCGATGATCGAGGGTTACCTGCTCGGCCGTGAACGACTGGTCCGTCTGCTGGTTCTCGTGGACGGGGAGATAGGCCCGACGAAGCTCGACGTGCAACTGCTCGAATGGCTGCGCCATCACGAACGACCGGTGACGGTGGTGGCTTCCAAACAGGACAAGGTGAAGCCGTCCAAGCGAGGTGCTCGCCGACGCGACCTGGCTGCTGGGTGCGGGGTGCGCGTCGAAGACGTGGCTTGGGTCAGTGCGGCGAAGGCAACCGGGATCGAGGAGCTACGTGGCTCGATTCGCGGATGGCTGTCCGAAGGCCTGGAACGATGGCGTGCCGAAGAAGTCGAGGAACCTCGCCCCAAGTTGGCGGCGAGCGACGGCACGAAGAAGCGCAAGGCGCCGCCGGTCGTGGAACAGAACCCCGACGGGACCTGGCCGGACGAGGACGAGTGGAACTGAGCTGACCGGTGCCCGGCTGGTTCAGCGCTTGATCTCGCGGCGGACGTTGACCTTGCGACCCTTGATCGTCGTGTGGCGGAACGCGTCGATCACCGTGTCCACGGCACCGTCGGGAACCTCGACGAGGCTGAAGCGGTCCTTGATCTCGATCGCACCGATGTCACGACCGGACAGGTTCGTCTCGTTGCAGATCGCCCCGACGATGTCACCGGGCCGTATCCGGGCGTCGTAGCCGGCAGGGACGAACAGGCGTGTCATGCCCGGTGACGGTGGGCGGTCACGCCGTCCCCGGTCGTCACCCCTTCGGTCGTCACCTCGACGGTCGTTGCCCCGACGGTCGCCGCCTCGGTCCGGGCGGTCGTCGCGGGAACGGGCGCCGCGGCGGTCCCCCCAGTCGTCCCTGCGGTCACGTCTGTCACGACGACCGTCCCGGTCACGTCGGTCACGGCGGTCCCGGTCCGGACGCAACGTCACCTCCGGGATCTCGACCTCGTCACCCTCGGCGCCTCGCTCCTCCTGGAACAGGGCGATCGCGGCGAGCGCGATCTCCATGACGTCGTGGTGCTCCGCCAGGGACTCGACCACGGTCCGATAGCGGTCGTTGTCGGTGTCCACGATCGCTTCGGCCAACGTCTCCTCGAGGAGTTCGAGCCGACGGCTGCGCAGATCGTCGATCGACGGCACCCGTTCGATCTCGATGCGCTGGCCGGTCACCCGTTCGATGTTCTTGAGCAGCCGGTGTTGGCGGGGTTCGGCGAGGGTGATGGCGACGCCCTCACGGCCGGCCCGCCCGACCCGGCCGATCCGGTGCACGTAGGACTCGGGGGCGGAAGGCACGTCGTAGTTGACGACGTGGGTGAGGTGGTCGATGTCGAGCCCACGGGCGGCGACGTCGGTAGCCACGAGCAGGTCGGCGGTCTCGCTGCGCAGACGTCCGAGCACCCGGTCGCGTTGGAGCTGATCCATACCGCCGTGGAGGGCCTCGGCCCGGTAGCCGCGGCCGTTGAGGGTCTCGGTGAGCTCGTCGACCTCGAGGCGGGTGCGGCAGAAGACGATCGTCGAACCCGGGTTCTCGACGTCGAGGACCCGCCCGAGCGCGGCCGGCTTGTGCGAGCGGGGCACGACGTACGCCGTCTGACGGACCGCCGGCGCCTCGCCGGCGGCGACGTCGGCCCGCTCGATCTCGATGCGCTCCGGGTCGGTCAGGTGGGCCGCGGCGATGGCGGCGATGCGGGGCGGCAGGGTCGCCGAGAAGAGCACGGTCTGGCGGGTGCCGGGGGTGCGGTCGAGCAGGAGCTCCAGGTCGTCGGCGAAGCCCATGTCGAGCATCTCGTCGGCCTCGTC
>JAGQSN010000440.1 GCA_020439555.1 Acidimicrobiales bacterium
GTGCCGGCGATCAGGGCGTGGGGGCCGTCCGAGGCGAGGTCGACGGTGAGCGGACCCACGGCGGTCCTGCCCAGGGTGGCCAGGGGCGCAGGGTGCACCCCCGTCGCCCTCCACCGCGCGGCGATCCCCTCGGCGTTCAGTTCCGCGCCGCCGAGTAGGTCGAGGAGCGGTACCGAGCCCGGGAGACCGGCGCCCGGGTCGTCCGCCTCCGGATCCAGGAACCTTCCCATCGATCGTGCTGCTGCGGACGCGACGTCCGCTGCCGTTCCCTCGGCGACACCCGTTCCAGCCAGTAGCCAGGGCGGACCCGTCAGGGTGCCGTCCGCTCCGACCTCGACGATCGTGCAGGTCTGCGGTGCCTCGGCGCGTGATCTCAGGAGGAGGATGGGACATACCGACGGTCGCGACTCGGCGAGCCGCAGCAGAGACCTGGACGCACCCCGTGTGGCCCGAAGTCCCTTCTCGTCCTCCACGACGACGATCAGGTCCGGGGGCAGTCGACCGTCGCGATCGGTCGTCTGTGGATGGCTGGTCGCGAGGTCGACGATCCGCCCGGCTCGGGTCCCGCCGGCGGTGAGCAGGTCGCCAACCGTCGGATCGGACGCGTGGGGCAGCCAACGCATCCAGGCCCAGTCGTCGGCCGTGTCCGGATCGAGAATGCCCCCGACGCGCAGGTCCGCCGGACCGCGCAGGGTCGTCGCCTGGATCAGGAGTGAGCGCAGGACGGCGCGACACGCCTCGGGTGGTCCGACGATCGCGAGTGGTCCACGCCGAACGTCCAAGACCACCGGGGAGGAGTCCATCGTCCGGAACCCGTCGACTGCGTCGGTCACGTCGGCTGCCCAGCCGTGCACTTCTCCGGTGACGGGCGGAGTCCACGAAGTCGGGCCGGTGCCGAGTCGGAGAAGGGGCGCGACGGGGTCGTCCCGACGCCGTGACCACAGGGCCGCTGCGGGGACATCGTGGAGGCATCCGAGCCGAGCGCCGCTGGCCTCGACCGCGGTGTGGACTCCGGGATGGGCGGCGTCCAGTTCCGTGAGGTCGGCCTCGCGCCTGGATCGGAGGGCTTCGACGAACTGTTCCAGGGCGATCCTTCGGGCCCGCCCGCCCCTCCTCCTCGTGCGGCGGCGCCGGATCCTGCCGTCGAGGGAGCCGGCGACCATCGTCAGCGGCCCGAGCAGAGCGAACGCCGCGTAGGTCCACGACCCGAGCACGAGGACCATGACCGCGCCGACGGCTGCCGACGCGACGACCGCGAAGACTCCGACCGGAGTGACGACGGGCGTCGGCTCCACGTCGTCGGGAGGGACGAGCAGCCCACGTCCGGAAGGGGCGGGGTCGACCCCCACGCCGGTCGGCCGTCGATGCCAGGGCCAGGGCGGAGCCCCGAGGGCGATCGGCTGCGCCGAAGGGTGCCGGACGGGTTCGAGTCGCAGCACGGCAGCACCGCAGCGCATTTCCACGCCAGCCCTCCACCGGTCTTTGCCTCGCAGCCGACGGTCGCCCAGCCACGTTCCGTTCTCGGACCCCAGATCGGTCACCTCGACCGCAGTCGAGCCGTGGACCCTCAGCTCGACCTGACTACCCGAGACAGTCCGGTCCGATGTCCAGAGATGCTGCGGATCGTCTCGGCGCCCTGCAGCCGGGAAGCGAGCCTTCCGACCGAGGACGAACGTGCCTGTCGGAAGGAGCCAACTCCGACCGGCGTCGAGCCCGCGGATCACCGAGACGGCGACCACCGGCCGATCGGACAGCACAGCGGAGCAGGCCCCGGCATCCACCGCTGCCGTGGGAGTCGTCGCATCGGCGACGGTCACGGTGGAGATCGTGGATCCTCTGCCGATGGGGGCACGGTCGAGCGGAACGGTGGGCGGAACGATCCTCCCGTCGACGGTGAGGTGCGGCGATGGTGCTGCCGGGTCCAGCGCAGCGGCGAGATCTGCGATCGTCGCGTCGGAATCGGAGACGTCGACCTCGACGTCTCGGGAACCGTTCGGTCCGTGGTGGTGCAGGAGCATCCTGGCCTCCGGGGGAGCGGATGTCGGCCGTCGATAGGACCGGGAGTGCCGACCGCCTTCCCGCGACGAGTGCCACCCGTGTACCCGAAGGGGCCCCGCTGCACACCCGACCGAGGGGGAGCAGCGCCCCTTCCCGTCGACCGAAGTCACCCGGAAGCACCCTGGACGACACTTCGATATGTAGATTTCCCGCCACATGACGGTCCCCGACGTATTGCGAAATCCGAGGCTCCTTCTCTGCCTCGTCGCGCTCGGGGTCCTCTGGCCGACCACCGTCAGCGCGCAGTCCTCGAAACCGGACGCACCAGCGGCGACCAGTTGCGCGTTCACCAAGCGTGAGGCCGTCGAGGCCAACGGTGGCCCGTTCGGCTCAGCGATCTGGGGTCGGCTCTGCCAGGTGAAGGACGGCAAAGCGGCGTATCCGGCCGGGGTGAGGATCACGGTCAGCCAGCAGGGCAAGACCGTCGGCGAGGACACGACCGAAGCCGGCGGGGTCTTCATAATCGAGATCCCGGGTAACGGCACCTACGACGTCGCACTCGATGTGGCGACCCTCCCCGACGGTTTCTCCCTCACCGAGAAGGACGGGTCCACGCTCCGGTCGCTGGGTGTGAATCTCGGCGACCAGCAGGCGATCTTCCGGATGGGCAAGGACACGCGAGGGCAGCGCACCTTCTCCGACTACGCCACCACAGCGGCCAAGGGGCTCAGGTTCGGGTTGATCCTGGCGGTCGCCGCGGTCGGGCTGTCACTCGTGTACGGCGTCACGGGACTCGTCAACTTCGCGCACGCCGAACTGGTCACGATCGGAGCCATCGCCGCCTATGCGATCTCCGCAGCCGGAGTGCCCTTCTGGCTCGCTCTGGTCCCGGCACTGGTGCTGGGGGCTGCGGTCGGCTGGGCGAACGACCGGGCGCTGTGGCGACCCTTGCGCGAACGACGCATGGCGCTCCTGTCCATGATGGTCGTCTCGATCGGTCTGTCGACCGCGGCCCGAAACATCCTCCAGATCGCGTTCGGGCCGAACGGTCGTCGCTACACGGCATCCAGTGGCCAACGGGAGAACTCCTACGGCCCCTTCAGCCTCACCGGCAACGACTTGATCATCATGGCCCTGTGCGTCCTGATCCTGGTCGGGATGACGCTGCTGCTCCGCAAGACCCGGCTCGGTACCGCGATCCGTGCCGTGTCCGACAACCCGGATCTGGCGGCGTCCTCGGGGATCTCGGTCAACAGGATCGTGGGTGTGGTCTGGGCCCTGTGTGGCGCCCTCGCGGCTGCGGGCGGAATCTTCTACGGCCTCACCGTCTCCGTTCGCTACGACATGGGATTCATCCTGCTGCTGGCGATGTTCTCGGCGGTCGTGCTCGGCGGGTTGGGCAACGCCTACGGGGCCGTTCTCGGCGCCGTCGTGATCGGCGTCGTGCAGGAGACCAGCGGCCTGTTCGTCGACACCGCCTACAAGTACGTCGTGGCGCTGTCGGTCCTCGTCCTCGTGTTGCTGGTACGGCCGCAGGGCATCCTCGGGCAACCGGAGCGGTTCGGATGAGGGCGGTGCGGCTGTGAGCTGGTTGAGCATCCTCGCACTGGCGCTCCAGACGGCGATCGGTTTCCAGGGCGCGTCGTACGCTCTCGGCGCGGTGGGACTCAACCTCCACTTCGGGTACACGGGCCTGTCCAACTTCGGTCACGTCGGATTTCTGCTCGTCGGCGCCTACGGGGTCGGCATAGCCGCTGACCAGGGGTGGTCGATCTGGACCGGTTTCGCGCTCGGGATCGGCGCCGCCGTCGTGCTCGGCCTACTCCTCGGCATCCCGACGCTGCGCCTGCGTGGCGACTACCTGGCGATCGTCACCATCGCCGCGGCCGAGATCCTCCGGCTCCTGGCGAACGCTCGACCGAGTGAGCCGCTGACAGGTGGATCCAGGGGTATCGGCGGTCTCAGCGCCCGGCTCGGTTTCTACCGCCCCAACTTCATCCCCTCGGGCACCTACGGGATCGGCGACTCGTTCGTGTTCAGCAGCGGGCAACTCTGGTCGATGCTGTGGACCTGGGGCCTGGCGGTCGGTGCGACGCTTCTCGTGTGGCGGCTCGTCCGCAGCCCCTGGGGCCGGGTCCTGCGAGCCATCCGCGAGGACGAGGATGCCGCTACGGCTCTCGGCAAAAACGTCGTCGTCTACAAGCTCCAGTCCTTCGTCCTCGGTGGCGTCATCGGGTCGCTCGCCGGGGCGATGATCGTGCTGAACGCAGGGTCGGTGAGCCCGACCCGCTGGATCGCGCCGCTCACCTTCGCGCTCTACACCGTCGTCATCCTCGGTGGTGCGGGAACGGTCTGGGGTCCGGTGGTGGGGGCCGTCGTCTACTGGTTCATCATCGATCTGGCCGAGGGTGTGCTCGGAAACCTCTGGTTCGACATCAGCGACACGACCGTCGGTGCCGTGCGCCTCGCCCTCATGGGCGTGGGTCTGATGTTGCTGATGATCTTCAGGCCGCAGGGAATTCTCGGTAACAAGAAGGAGGTCATGGCCGGTGGCCGGTGACCTCGACGGAGTGGCTCCGGAGCCGGGGGTGGCGAAGCCGGACCCGATCCTCGTCGCGGACGAGGTCCAGCGCCGCTACGGCGGCCTCCTGGCCGTCGACGTCGGGCACCTGGAGGTGCAACGCGGAGTCATCACGGCCCTGATCGGTCCGAACGGTGCAGGCAAGACGACGTTCTTCAACCTGCTGTGCGGCTTCGACCGTGCCGACGAGGGCCGCTGGACCTTCCAGGGAGAGTCCGCCGAAGGGGTCAAACCGTACAAGTTGGCCCGGCGTGGCATGGTCCGGACGTTCCAACTGACCAAGGCCCTGGCCGGGATGACCGTCCTGGACAACATGCTGCTCGCCCCGAAGGGACAGTCGGGGGAGCGCATGCTGGCGTCGCTCGTGCCTCCGATCTGGCGATCGCAGGAGACCGAGAACCTCGAGCGGGCCCGTGACCTTCTCCAGAGGTTCAAACTCGACCACCTGACCGACGAGTACGCGGGTGGTCTGTCGGGTGGTCAGCGAAAGTTGCTCGAGATGGCCAGAGCGCTCATGTCCCAGCCGTCGCTCATCATGTTGGACGAGCCGATGGCCGGCGTGAACCCCGCACTGACCCAGAGCCTCCTCGGCCACGTTACGGCCCTGCGGGACGAAGGGATGTCGGTGTTGTTCGTCGAGCACGACATGGACGTGATCATGACGACCAGCGACTGGGTCGTGTGCATGGCCGAGGGTCGGATCATCGCGGAAGGACGCCCGGCCGACATCGCGGGCAACGCGGCGGTGATCGAGGCATACCTGGGCATCGACCACGGCGGCACCACGAAGGGGAAGGTCAGTTGACCTCGCCGACCGCCGAGGAGCACGTGCCGACCGGGGGAGCGAGTCCTTCCTCGACCGACGGCAGCGAGATCCTCCTGGAGGCGTCTGATCTCGTGGCCGGTTACCTCCCGGGTGTCGACATTCTCAACGGGGCGTCCCTGACCCTCGAACGCGGCTCGCTGGTCGGGATCATCGGGCCGAACGGTGCCGGGAAGTCCACACTGATCAAGACCCTGTTCGGCCTGGTGCCGGTGCGGTCGGGCCACGTCCGGCTGAACGGCGAGGACATCACGAGTCTCGCAGCACACGAACTGGTCGCGCGCGGTGTCGGCTATGTGCCCCAGACGCAGAACGTGTTCCCCTCGCTCACGATCGAGGAGAACCTGCGGATGGGGATCTTCCTCGAGCCCCATCGCTTCGCCGAGCGGTTCGACGCCGTCACCGAGTTGTTCCCCGTCCTGAGGGAGCGGCGGCGGGAACGGGCAGGCCTGCTGTCAGGTGGTCAGCGGCAGATGGTCGCCATGGGCCGGGCACTGATGACGGACCCGTCCGTGCTGTTGCTCGACGAACCCTCGGCGGGCCTGTCGCCGATCAACCAGGACGAGGTCTTCGTCCGCATCGACCAGGTGAAGGCCGCCGGCGTGTCGGTCGTGATGGTCGAGCAGAACGCCCGTAAGTGCCTTCAGATCGCCGACACCGCCTTCGTTCTCGACCAGGGGCGCAACGCCCATTCGGGCACGGGTCGGGACCTGCTCGACGACCCGACCGTCATCGAGCTCTACCTCGGCACCCTCGCTCGCGACATCTAGGCCTTCGAAGGTCGTCAGAGGCTGGACGCGATGAAGGGGCGGGCCTTTCGGCCCGCCCCTTCATCCGAGGTCCCTCAGGTCGGTCCGGCCGACCGCTGGGTGCTCCTACTCGCCGACGACCACTTGGGTATCGGTCTTGTAGGTGCCGTCGGCTCCGAACGTGAACACGTCGTAGGAGCCGGCGGACGGCTCGCCGACGTCGCTGAAGTCGAGCTTGCCCGAGGCACCGTCATAGTTGATGTCGCCACCGTCCTTGGCCGCTTCGAGGCAGGTCTCGGCGGTGTTGCACACCTTGGCGTCGTCCTTGACACCGCGGGTGATGTTGGTGAGCTCCTTGGCGATGTCGAACGGGGCGTCCGAGCCGGTCTTCTGGGCAGCCAGGGCGATCGCCATCACGCAGTCGTAGGACTGGGCCGAGTAGATCGGCGACTCCACGCTCGGTGCGAACGTCCTGAACGCGTCCGGGAAGAAGTCGGCACCGTTCTCGGGTGCGGCCGACGCGGCGGTCCCGCGGATCCCTTCGGTCACGGCCGGGTTGCTCTCGTCCACGGCCTTGTAGAGCTCGTTGGACTGGAGGCCGTCGGTGACGTAGATGGTCGTCTTCTTGAAGTCGACCTTCTGCTTCAGCATCTCCGCAAGAACCTTGCCACCGTCCTCGGGGTAACCGATGAGGACGATCGCGTCCGGCTTGGCGGCGACCACCTTGCCGACCTCGGAGTCGAACGCGGTGCCGTCAGCCTCGTAGGTGACGTTCTCGACGACCTTGGCGCCGCTGTCTGTGAGGGCCGGCTCGAGGTAGCGGACGAAGCCGGTGCCGTAGTC
>JAGQSN010000070.1 GCA_020439555.1 Acidimicrobiales bacterium
AGCCCGGCTACGACGGCCACTGCCGTGACCGCGACCTCGAGCCGGGCCCGGGACGTGCGCTGCGCTTCAAGGTGCCGCGGGAGGGCCGGACCGGGTGGCACGACCTGGTACGCGGTGACGTGTCGTTCGCCAACGTCGACCTGGAGGACTTCGTCGTCGTGCGTGGCAACGGGACCCCGCTGTTCCTGCTGGCCAACGCCTACGACGACGCGGACATGGGCATCACCCACGTGATCCGGGGCGAGGACCACGTGAACAGCACCCCCAAGTACCTGCTGTTGCTCGACGCCCTCGGCATGGCCCGCCCGAAGGCGTTCGCGCACATGCCCCTGCTGGTGAACGAACAGCGCAAGAAGCTGTCCAAGCGCCGCGACGACGTGTCGGTCGCGGACTATCGCGACCGCGGTTTCCTGCCCGAGGCGATGGTGAACTACCTGTCGCTGCTCGGTTGGGGACCGGCCGACGGCGTCGAGGTCCGGCCGGTGGCGGAGATCGTCGACCTCTACCGCCTCGAGGACGTCAACCCGTCGCCCGCATTCTTCGACCCGAAGAAGCTGTCGTTCGTCAACGCCGAGCACATCCGTTCGCTGTCCACCGCGGAGTTCGTCCGACGGGCCGAACCGTTCCTGAGCCGTGGGCCCGCATCGCTGGCAGCGCTCGAGTCGCTGGCGACCGAGACCCAGGAAAGGGTCAGGACGCTCACCGAGGTGGAACCGATGATCGAGTTCCTGGTCGTCGACGAACCCGAGATGGACGAGGCCTCCTGGAACAAGGCGATCACCAAGGGCAGGAACGTCACCGAGATGCTCGACGCGACGATCGGTCGGCTCGAAGCGCTCGACGAGGACTCCTGGACACCGCCGGCGGTCCAGGAAGCTGTCGGGGCAGCCGCGATCGATGCCGGTCTCGTGAACGCCGAGGGAGCACCGCAACTGTCGAAGGCCCAGGGGCCGGTGCGGGTGGCGCTGACCGGTCGCACCGTGGGCTTGCCGTTGTGGGAGTCGATCGTCGAACTCGGTCGGGAACGGACCCTGGACCGCCTGAGGGCGACGAGGGCCCGTCTCTGATGGGACTGCTCCGACGCCTTGCGAAGCGTCGGGTCCTCACCGCCGTGATCCTTGCGGTGTTCCTCGTCCTGGTCTACGTCGTGGTCACGTTCGTCCAGGTCTGGGCCGCCAGCCGGGAGAACCAGGCGGGAAAGGCGGGTGCGATAGTCGTGCTCGGCGCCGCCCAGTACAACGGACGACCCTCACCCGTGCTCGCAGCACGGCTCGACCATGCGCTCGACCTGTACCACGACGGAGTCGCCCCTCTGATCGTCGTGACCGGCGGGCGACAACAGGGTGACCGGTTCACCGAGGCGACCACCGGATACAACTACCTCCGCGACCACGGCGTCCCGGACGACGCGATACGCAAGGAAGTCCAAGGGAGGTCGACCTACGAGTCGATCGCCGCAGCGGCGAGGTTCCTCCACGACGAAGGCGTGGACGGAGTGGTCCTGGTCTCCGGCCGGGCCCAGTCCAAGAGGATGGAGGGGATCGCGGCGGAAGTCGGGCTCGACGCGCAAGTGTCCCCGGCGGGGTCCGCGCCCGCATTCTCATCGCTCGTGAAGGAGACCATCGGCGTGTCCGTCGGTCGCGTCATCGGCTACCGACGCCTCGAGAACCTCCAGGGCTGAACCGGCTCCGGAAGGCGGCCGGTACGCTCGGCTCACGATGAGTGACAACCAAACCCCCGAATCAGCAGTCCGCCGCTACCTGGGATGGCTCGACGACCCGCGCTCGGTCGTGGACGAGGCCGCCGTCGCCCGTGCCGACGCAGCGTTCGCCGCAGCATCCGACCCGATCGACAGGCTTCACGCTGCGGCCGCGAGGGAACGGGCCCGTGCTGCGGATGTGGATCGGATCATCGCCGACTTCGTCGCGAACGCTCGTGCCTACGCCGACGCCGAGGGGATCCCGGTCGAGGCGTTCCGCGCTCTCGGTGTCGACGACGAGGTACTTGCGAGGGCCGGGTTCGCGGTGCCGCTGACGGGGCGCGGACGCAACAAGTCGGGTAGGACGTCCGCCCGTCCCGCGACGGCGCGAAGCCCTCAGGTGTCGGTCGCGACGATCAAGTCGACCGCGGCGGGTGGCCCGAAGCGCTTCACCCTCGCTCAGCTCGCAGAACGTGCGGGCGGGGGGTCGCCGGCGACGATCAAGAAGGCCGTCGACGAGTTGATCGTCGAGGGCCTTGCGGTGAACATCGGCGCCGACCCGACCCACCAGGGACCGGGCCGGGCACCCAAC
>JAGQSN010000441.1 GCA_020439555.1 Acidimicrobiales bacterium
TGCGCTGCGCGTTGGGGTTGTCGATGGAGAAACCCGCCTGGTTCAGGCCGTCCTTGTAGTCGAGCGTGGCGCCCGTGAGCATCTGAGCGCTGGACGGGTCGACGACGACCTTCACGCCGTTGTAGTCGGCGGTCACGTCGTCGGTCGCGATGTCGGAGTCGAAGAACATCTCGTAGCTGAAGCCCGAGCATCCGCCCGGCCGGACGGCGACCCGAAGGGCAAGACCCTCCTCGCCCTCGGCAGCGATGAGCTCCTGGACCTTCGTTGCGGCGTTGTCGGTGAGGGCGATCACGGCTTCCTCCTGGTTGGACGGGCCCGACCATCGTACCGGTCCCGGAGGCCGGAATCCTCAACGGCCCTACGACGGCGGTGTGTCGCCGACCGCTCGGCCAGTTCGGATCCGCAAGGTTCGCTCGTACACTGCCGCCGTGCCCTCTTCGACGAACGCTCCTGCACCGGACGAACTCCGCGACCTGCTGCGTGAGGTGATCGACCCGGAACTGGGCAGCGACATCGTCGACCTCGGCATGGTCCGCGACATCGCCGTCGACGACGACGGATCCGTGGAAGTGACCGTCGCCCTCACAACTTCCGGTTGTCCCCTGCGCGCCCAGATCCAACGCGACATCAGGACACGGATCGGCGCAGCCGACGGGGTCACGTCCGTGCACATCGAGTGGGCCGAGATGACCCAGGAGGAGAAGTCCTCCGCCATGGCCAAGGCGCGGTTCAACGTCTCCCAACGCGACGAGGACACCTCGATCGCACCTTCGACTCATGTGCTGCTCGTCGCTTCCGGTAAAGGCGGGGTGGGCAAGTCGTCGGTGACGGCGAACCTCGCTGCAGCGCTCGCCGCCAGGGGTCTCAAGGTCGGGGTCCTCGACGCGGACGTGTGGGGCTTCTCGATCCCGAGGATGCTGGGCGTCAGCGGCCGCATGTCCGGCAACACCGACGGCGACCGCAAGCAGATGGTCCCACTGGAGCGTCGCATCGGACCAGGCCTGCTGCGCATCGTCTCCATGGGCTTCCTGGTCGACGACGAGGAGACCGCCCTCATGTGGCGTGGCCTGATGCTGAACCGGGGTGTGCAGCACTTCCTCCAGGACGTCTCCTGGGGTGACGACCTCGACTACCTGCTCGTCGACATGCCGCCCGGCACCGGCGACGTCCAGATGGGAGTGGCCAAGACGATCTCCCGGGCACAGGTCATCGTCGTCACGACACCGGCCGTGGCCGCACAGAAGGTCGCGATCCGTGCGGTGTCGATGGCCCGCAAATCGTTCCTGCGCGTCGCCGGCGTGATCGAGAACATGACCGCGTTCCACTGTGAACACGGCGGTGTATACGAACTGTTCGGTTCCGGAGGCGGGGCGACACTCGCTCACGACGCCGGCGTGCCCCTGCTGGGGCAGGTCCCGATCGAACCGGCGGTATCCGCCGGCGGGGACGCCGGAGAACCTGTGGTGCTCGGTACGGGTCCCGCCGCGGAGGCGTTCCGGGCGATCGCCGAACGGATCGTCAGCGAGGCCGTCCAGGCCCCGATGATGATGGGGTGCTCGGCTCGGATGGTCGAGGCCGCGAACGCTGCCCGCGACGAAGCAGCAGAACCGGCACGCGATGTCTCACCCGACGGCCTCGCAGCCGTGGGCGAGGCCTGACCGGCAACGTTCCACCCAACCGCCGGCATCACCCGCGGTCGTCGCGGCTCCGCGCCGCGCGACCCGAGGCCTCAGCGCATCCGGATGTTGCGCAGCGCTTCGGGCATTTGCCCCACCACCGGGCGAAGCACCGGAGCGCGTCGTTCCTGTTCGGTCGCGACGCAGGCTTCGGGTTCCCCGGTCGAGTCGAAGTCTCGGCCGCGGAGGATCAACCGGCAGCCGAGCTCGGTCTCGACCGACATCGACTCGGCCAACTCGTCCACCACGTCGAGGGTGACGCCGTCATCGCCGGGGTAGCAGACCCGCAGGTACTCGGGGGCGTACACGGTCACACCGGCGACCTCACCGACCGGAGCCTGGTCAGGCCCCGGCCAGAAGTCCTCGTACAGGAAGGGTGCGGTCGACTCGCAGCAGCCCGTTCCGATCGTGACGGTGAGTGTTCCGGCCCGGCGACCGACCATGTCGGCGATCACGGCCTCAGCTCGCGGTGTTGCGCTGACACGCATGGCCATCAGGGTACCGGCCCCCGGCGAACCCACCGCTGCCGAGCCGGCGACGTTCCGTCATCCCTGGCAGTGAGGTGGACATTCACCAAGACACCAAGGGGCGAGGGCGGTGACCGATACTGTCTGGCATCCCGTTCAGGTGACCCCGCTCCCAAGGAGATCCGTTGAAGATCCGATCGCTCGCCATGTGCGCTCTTGCGCTCCTCCTGCCCTTGTCCGCCGCGGCGTGCGGTGGCAAGGACGACAACAATTCCGGCAGCCGCCCCTCGGCCACCGAGATCGAGAAGGGCCTCAGGAAGTTCATCCCGCAGCTCGCTGCCGCTCCGGACGACGTCGTGAAGTGCTGGGCCGAGAACCTCCAGAAGTCCGACCTCCCCAACGGTGTCCTCAACGCGATCGCCGACGGACGTGAGCCCGAGATCGACAAGGACAACAAGGACGACTACGAGAAGATCGCCCAGGATTCCGCAACGACGTGCGTCAAGGCTGCACTGCCGGGCAACTGACGAACCGTTCGACGCGAAGGAGCCCGGGGCATTCGCCCCGGGCTCCTTCGCGTCCTGGTCCACCCGTCACGCTGGTGACCGGCCGAATCGTCAGATGTTTCCGCTGAGCGCAGACAGGTGGATGTAGTTGTCTCGGCTGCCACCCGGGTTCGCGTGGACGTGCTTGACCTGCTGGTATGCGCGCAGACCCTCGATCCCGAGCTCACGGCCGATGCCGGACTGCTTG
>JAGQSN010000071.1 GCA_020439555.1 Acidimicrobiales bacterium
CAGGTCGACCTCCTCGGAGCTGCGTCGCTGGCGGCATGGCGGGCGGACGGGTCGCTGCCGGGCGGCCTCGATCGGCTGCGATGTGCCGTGATCCACCTCGTCGACGCCGAGGGGGACGAGGCACGGGAGCTGACGCAGGCCGCGTTCGCTGCCATGCAGTCCGTCCTCGACGCGGAACAGGACGGGCCCGCCGAGCCGGTCGGCGAGCACTGGCTGACCGTCGGCGAGCTCCGCGAGGCGTGGATGGGACGGCACCGCCGTCGGCACTTCAGCGACATGCGATACACCATCCACAGCTTCGAGATCGACGACCTGTCCTGCATCGCCATGTGCCACCACATGGACGACGAGTCCAACGAGTTCGACGAGTGGGACCTCGAGCACCTCGACCGCTGCCGGCTGTGGGTGTTCGACGATCCCTTCGCCAGGCTGCGCTTCCATCGGGCCAACCTGCCCACGCAAGAAGGCAGTGTCATCTACCGGAACTGGGAGCAGTTCTGCGCCGACGTCCTCGACGTCGGTTAGGTCGCTCGCTTCAGCGTCCGAAGCGTAGCGACCAGCGAAGGGGGCGGTGGTCCGAGCCTCGGGCGTGCAACGGCTCGGTCGGTGAGACGACAGCGGGGTCGTCGGGAGCGTCGACGATCACGGCGGCGATGGCGGGCGTCGCCAGGATGTGGTCGAGTTGGAGCACGCCGCACGTCGGGCGCTCCTGCTCCGCCCACCGGCGATAGGTGACGTCGACGAGGACGCCCTGACCATCGGCATCGCCGCGTTCGACGCGCTCGAAGAACAGCGCTCCCCACGGGCTGTCCGACGTGTCGTAGCCGCGCGCCTCATTGAGGTCCCCGGCCGCCAGCACGTCGTGATCACGGGCGAGGTCCTGGAGCGTCGCCAGGACGAAGTCCGCGTCCCACAGCTGCGGGCGAACGGCGACGGGACGCACGGGCGGCAGCGGCGCACCCCAGTCGGCCGCATACCGCCGGTCGTACGGCGTCGGGCTGGCGTGGACGCTGACGGCGACGAAGGACGCCGCGTCCTCGACCGTCACCGTGGCAGCCGCCAGGTACGACCGGTGGTAGGCCTGTCGGCGCAGCAAGTACGGCTCGGCGCGGACGCCGGGCGACCTGCGCACGGCGACGACGGAACGGCACCGGTAGGGCGGCAGGTCGCCGACGTAGGTGCACAGCTCGTAGGCATCGCCGAGTGCACCGTCCGGCACGCCCGGCGGACACTCCTGCAGGAACAGCAGGTCGATCCGTTCCTCGGCCGCTGCCGCGAGCCAGGCCTCGGCCTGGGACACGCGCGCTGCGGGATGTGGGCCGCCGCAGGCGAGGTTGGCGGTCACGGCGCTCAGACGGCGGGCCACGGCGTCAGGCCGACCGTTCGATGATGCCGGTGAGGCACGCCGTCACCAGGCCGAGGTGGTCGGTCCGATAGCGCGCGTAGAGGTCGGTGACGGGGGCCGACGCCTCGACGAACGATCCGAACGGGTCATCGGGGTTGCGCACGGCGTCGCGCAGCACCACGTCGATCCCTTCCAGGCGCCGGTCCGGCTCCGCAGCATCCAGCACGTCGGCGACGTCGAGCCATGCCGCCAGCCGGCGGGCCCGGTTCGGGAGGTCGTCGAGGTCGGTCGTCGCCGCGAGCGACGCCGCCAGCTCGGTGACGCCGCCGGACGGGTCGTGCGACAGGTCGGCGACGACGAGCGCATGGTCGGTGCCGGCGGCGATCGCCTCGTCATAGCGGTACTCGATGCCGTCGACACCGAAGTCAGGCGTGATCCAGATGGCGTCGTACCGGTACGGCTTGTCCGGGCGGGTCTTGTACGACACCCGCAGCGGCCCTTCGGGTCGCGACCGATCGATCTCGTCGGGGTGCGACTCGAGCCACACCCGCAGTGCGTCCCGCAACGGGTGCAGCGGCTCTGGCCCGAGCAGCAGGTCGTCGCCGGGATGCCCGTCGAGGTGCCGATCGCCGGTGTGCCAATGCGTCCGGACACCGGACGGGTCGATCGGGTCGACGCGCGGCGTGTTGCCGTCCAGTCCGAGCACGACCGGACCGCGCACCGAGCCGAGCCACCGGGCGAACTGCACCGCCTGGGCCGGCTTGTTCAGGCCATGGCTCCCCGTCGGCGCGTGGTACGAGGCGACCGTGGCGAGCGTGCCGTCGATCGGCGCCCAGCCGGCGAGCACCTTCTCGGGCAGTGGCACATCCGGGAACGGGGTCGGGCTGCGCAGGCCCTCACCGACGCCGGCGATGGCGGCGGCACGTGGTGCGCGAGACCCGCGTCGTGCCACGCGACCCCTGGCCGCGAGGAGGTCCGGGAAGGTCGAGTCGACGGAGCACCACCAATCGAGACCCGCCGCCTCGCAGAACCGATCGAGCCCCGCCGGATTCGCCTCCTGCAGGAAGATGAGCGACACCGGCCCGTGCTCCGCCACGAGCGCGCCGAGACGCGCCGCTCGGTCGTGCACCGCCCAACTGATGTTCCACGTCGCCACCCGCACCATCTGCGGGATGATATGAGATTCCAGCAGTGATGAGAGTTGAGATTGTTCTGACAGGAATGCCGTGCTCGACCATGATCACGGCGACCACGTCAGGAGACCCAATGCCCAAGTTCCGTGTGATCTGTGATTTCCAGACCGGTGAATTCTTTGCGGGTATCGGCACCGACGCGATCGACCAGTACACGGTCGAGGACTTCTTCCCTCGTCCAATCTCCCCTGACGATGCCTTACAGAGCTGGGAGATCGTCGAGGAGACCGACGACCCAACGGGTTGTCCGCTGCAATCTGCCCAGGGCAATGAGCCACGTTCGATGAAGCTGGACGCTCATCGACGCGAACCGACCGAGGAGGAGATCGAAGAGAACCCCGACTGGGGTGGAACCTCGGTGGTGGGCGAAGGCTCAATCGCCGTCATCGTCGAAGCCGAGAGCGAAGACGACATCGACGAGGATCTGCTCGTCCGCCTGCTGCCCGAGTGGTTCTGGATCTGGGAGCTCGACGACTTCGACTTCGGCGTCAACGAATCGCTCTAGGAACGACATCGCCGGCGCCCTGGCGTCGCGCTAGCAACAGGCTCGCCACCTCGCCGACCGGTCAGCTCGAACGCGTGCGGCGGACCAGCCCGCCGCCGCTCCAGACGGCGCGGAACCCCAGATGACTGGTGACGCTGCGGTACGTCGTATCGAGCCAACGCAGCGCTGACGGCACCTGTCGATACCGCGATAGAGCGGTGAGAAGATGGAGTTCGAAAGCTGCCGACTCTATCCAGTCGACATCGCGCGTATAGCCCACCACTGCTGTTGCCTTGGTCTGCCGACGAAAGGTCTCAATCTCCTCCCGCGGAATGCTCAGGGTCGAGCAGGAGCCGAAATACAGCACCTTGCCCGCCAAGGTTGGCCCGAACGCGTCGGCCAGCCACTCGAGAGGAAGGGGCCGGCGACCAAGCATGATGCTGCCTGGCCTGCGGTGGAACGCTAGATAGCCGACCCGGTAGTCCGAGTAGCGCTTCTGCGACCACAAGCGAGCGTAGGTCGCGAGTTCCTCCTCCGACGCCACGTCCCTATGGATGAAGTTCACCTCGTCGAGCTGGTGGAGCAACTGCAGTAAGGGAAAGACGGAGGACTTCTTCCGGAGGTCCGGCTCCCACATCCCCTCGAGACAGAAGACTCCCGGTTTCGAACGTCGAGCCATCCCACCCTCCTTGGCGATCAAACCACGTGGCCATGCGCGCCGACCGCCGACGGTACTCATGCACCGAAGCGGACGGTCGGACCCTTCGTTAGGATGCCGCCCGACAGGCCGCAGCGTCCTAGATGCTAAGGCCGATGCCTGGGATGCGTTGATGAGGCGGGAGTGGCAACGGTGACAGGGGCTGGCGCGATTCAGGTCAGTCTGGCCAACGACTTCTTCCAACGCGTCCTTTCGCTGGCGCCCGGAGATCTTCGAAAGGTCACAGCCGCGATCGAGAGCCTCCGGACGAACCCAGATGCCAGCGGGCTCCGCCTGAAGGCACTGAGCGGACCACTCCGCGGTCTGATGTCCGCCCGGGCTGGGCAAGGCCTCCGGGTCATCCTCGAGCGCCGGGGCAGCACCTACGTGATTCTGGATGCCGGTCCCCGGCAGGACGTCTACGAGCGGGCCGAGCGGGCGCGCCTGGTCGCCAACCCCGCGACTGGCTTCATCGGGTTCGTCGGTCCGAACGTCGATCGCTCCGCTGACGCCCCTGCGTGGCCGACGAAGACTTCATCCGATGAAGCAGCGCCTCGGCCCTTCGACCACTGGACATCAGCAGAGCTGGCGGACATCGGGTTCTCGCCGACAGCGATCGACGAACTTCGCTCGTTGACGACCGAAGACGAGTTCTTCGAGCTCGCCCTCCAAGAGCGCGAGCAGGAGCTGGCACTCGACATCATCGAGCTGACGCCCGAGCAGTGGCGCCAGCGCCAGGCTGCCCCCGCCGCAGAGGCGGGCGACTACGAACGTGAGGACGAGGCGCGTCTGGTCGAACTGGTCAACCGGCTCGGCGCGGTGGCAGGCCTGTCTCCATTCTTCACCGAGGAGGAGCTCCATCGCTTGGCGGCGGCGCCCATCGAGGAGT
The DNA here is from genome assembly GCA_020439555.1 of Acidimicrobiales bacterium. Taxonomy (GTDB): domain Bacteria; phylum Actinomycetota; class Acidimicrobiia; order Acidimicrobiales; family Iamiaceae; genus Aquihabitans. The sequence goes on from JAGQSN010000071.1 coordinate 4,609, forward strand.
GGATGCTCTTCCTTCACCCGGACCAGCGAGGAGTGGTGGAACGGCGCTACGCCGGTCCCGCCCGCATCCGTGGATCGGCGGGGACCGGCAAGACCGTTGTCCTCCTCCATCGAGCGGCGGAACTCGCCAAGCGGTACGACC
>JAGQSN010000442.1 GCA_020439555.1 Acidimicrobiales bacterium
ACCCGAAGGTCGACGTAGAGGGCGAGGGTGAAGGCGGCGGTGAACGGGGTGACGAGGATGAGGGCGATCAGGTTGACGATGCCCTCGACCACGTAGAGGACGATGCCGTTCACGTCGGTGAAAAGCAGTCCGATCAGCGGCGCGGACACCATGCCCTGGAAGATCCCGGCGAGCAGAGAGCTGAGCAGCATCGCCCCGAGCACCGGCCAGAAGCGCTGCTTCGCCAGGCGCGTGGATCGGCTCATCGCGTCGACAGCGCCGAGGCCCTCCATCAACAGCGCCGGCGTCGCGACCGACCACCACGTGAACGCGAGGACACCCGGGACGATGCAGAGGACGAACCCGAGCGCGGTTCCCAAACCGGTCAGCAGGGTGAGACCGATCACCGACGCGAGGCGGGTCCGAGCGAACGCGAGGCTCTCCCGCCAGCCGACCTCCCCGCCGACGTACGCGGCACTCAGCACCCGGAAGCACGCCGCCGTGGCGAGCGCTGTACCGATCAGCACGGCGACGACGTTCACGAGGGAACCCGCCAACTGGAGCCAAAGCTGGCTCAGGTCGGCCGTTGCCGATGCGTCCGGTGCCTTCAGCGGGTTGGCTGCTTCGGGTTCGATGGACCAGGCGATCAACGTCTGGAGTACGACGACCGGGATTATCGGCACCGCCACAGCGGAGACGAGTGCCTTGAACCGTTCGCGATAGGTACGGATCGCGGCGTCCAGCAGCTCGCCGACGCTCAGGGGACGGAGCGGGACCATGGCGCCCGACCCTACCGAAGGACCTGAGAGCTCCAGCGCTCTAGGTGGAGGCACGCTCCTCGGTTCGGATCGGACCGACGCTCGCACCGCCTCTACGACGACCAGCGGCTGGAGCACAGACAGCGGCTCCGAGCACGTCGACGAGCACGAACAGGACCCTCGCGATGATCGCCGTCGCCGCCGCGACGCCCCCGTCTAGGCCTGACGACGCTGCGAGGACCGCTTCGCGGACTCCTGCGCCGGCGGGCACCGGCACGGCGAGGAAGCCCGCCACCCAGGACAGGACCGTCGCGAACATCACCTTCGAGAACGACGCTCCCGGGTCCAACGCTCGGGCGATCGCCCAGGTCGCCGAACCGACGAACGCCCACGTCGGCACGTAGCGGGCGACCAGACGCAACGAGTCGCCCCACAGCGGGATCTCGAAGGCGAGGTCCTTGCCGGTCACCCTCGACAGGACACCCAGTCCCCAGCCGAGCACCTCGTGGTGCAGGGCCACCACCCCGACGGGTAGGGCCAACAGGAACAGCATCCACGGGTTGAACCCGCCGCCCGAAACGGCGAACGGCAGGAACCCGGTCGCCACGAACATCGCCGCCAGGTAGAGCAACGCCAACGACAGGCCGACGCTCGCGTACGAGCGCCCCCTGGGAACCCCACCGCGACGGGCGAGCTCGCCTCGCCCGAGCACAGGCCACACCCCACCGGGCAGGTACTTGCCGAGCTCACCGACGTAGTACCAGGCGACGACGCGACCCATCGGTGCACGGACGCCCAACATGGCCAGGACCGCGTGCCAGCCGGCACCCATCGACGTCATCCCGGCAGCGGCCAGCAAGGCACCGCCGGCGATCCACCACAGTTCGGCGTCCTGCAGGGCGGACTTCGCGTCGGGCCAGTCGTGTACGAGACGGCGTGCCACGTAGAACGTCGCCACACCTCCCAGCAGGATCCCGACCGGCGTCGAGAGGAGGGCGACCAGGCTGCGGGACCGTTCGGGTGCCGCCGCGTCCTGCTCCTCGAGGTCTGGTCGAAGTTCGGGGTCGTCCATCCGGGCCGGGTCTCGGGTCGATGTGTGTCCGCCAACCCTACGCTCGCCCGTCACCGGCGCCCGGAACCGAGCCGTGGTGATTCGAAGGCGCTCCGACGGCTGTGCAACGATTCGACTGCGGACAACGACGGAGCCCTTCCCCGCGACGAGATCCCGAGCCTGGACCACTTGCGACCGCTTCCCCAGACACTCGCCGACCGGATCCGCCGTTCCTTCGAGGGCGACGGGCTCGTCGAGTTGCCCCGATTCGAACGCTGGTCCCGATTCGCGATCGCCCTGGCAATGGTCTGGGTGATCTTCGCCGGGGCCTATCAGGCCCTGGCCGCCGGCCCGTACAACGTGCGGGACGAACAGGCCCACGTCGGCTACGCGATGAGCCTGTCCTCGGGTCGTATCCCCAGCCTCGACACACCCACACGGGTGCCGCCGACCTCGCCCGCCCTCGTCGAACGGCTCGCCGAGACCGAACGCGCCGACGGCGTACTGACCCCGTACCAGAAGGTCTGGGTGGCCAACCATCCCCCCGGCGCCTACCTGCCTGCCCTACCCGGCGTGTGGCTCGGTCGGGCGATCGGTTCGGGCAACACCGTGCTGTTCGCGTTGCGGATGTCGAACGTGTTCGGGTTCGCGTTGACCGTCCTGGTCACTGCCCTGCTCGCTCGCGAGGTGACGCGGCGCACGGCCGCCGGAGTCGTCGCTGCCGCGGCGGTCGCCGCGGTCCCGTACCTCCAGAACGTCACCTCCTGGGCCATGACCGACGGCATGACCCTGGCCGTGACGACTGCGGTCGTGTGGGCAGCGGTGCGCGCCCTGAGGCGAGGCTTCGACGCCAACTCGACGATCGTGCTCGCTGCCCTCTCGGTCGCGTGTGGGCTGACCAGGCTGACCGCGGTGGCGACCGCGGCCGTCGTCGTCGCGGTCGCGTTGGTGGTACACGCCTGGCGGAACCGGACCTTCCCGTGGAAACCGGCCGTCGCGATCGGCGGCGCGGTCGCTGCCCTTTCTGGATGGTTCTGGGTCTGGAACCTCCAGCGGTACGGCGATCTGGCCGGAGGCCACGAGCTCTACGAGCGCTTCAACCGCGAGAGCACGGGGAGCGTCACGAGCACGCTGACGACGCGTCGCTTCTGGAACCAGCTCCTCACGACGATCTTCGAGCATCCGATCGACTGGGCCCCGGAGTGGCGCGGTCGCTACACACCGCTGACCACCGGGGTGCTTGTGGTCGCAGCGATCGGCCTGTTCGCCCTCGTCGACAGAATCCGCCCGAACGACGACGTCGACCGCCCGTTGAGCGGAGCGGAGCATCCCAACCGCGCGTTGAGCGG
>JAGQSN010000072.1 GCA_020439555.1 Acidimicrobiales bacterium
CGGGATCGGCGCCCCCCAGAAGCGGTTCCGGCTGATCGACCAGTCCCGCGCTCCTTCGAGCCACTTGCCGAACGCGCCGTCGCGGACGTGTTCGGGGATCCAGTTGATCGAAGCGTTGTGGTGAAGGAGACGGTCGGTCAGGTCCGTGACCCGCACGTACCAGGACTCCATCGCCCGATAGATGATCGGCGTGTCGGTCCGCCAGCAGTGCGGGTAGTTGTGGTCGTAGGTCTCGTGGCGCAGCACCCGACCCTCGGCCTTGAGGTGGCGGATGATGTCGGGGTTGGCGTCGAAGACGTTCACGCCCGCCCAGTCCGGAACCTCGGCGGTGAAGCTGCCCTTCTCGTCCACCGGAACGACGAGCGGTATGCCGGCCGCCTCGCAGACCCGCTGGTCGTCCTCACCGAAACCGGGGGCCATGTGGACCACGCCGGTGCCTTCGGCCGTGTCGATGAAGTCGCCCTCGAGGACCCGGAAGCTGGACGGGTTGTCGGCGAAGTAGCCGAAGAGAGGCCGGTAGGTGCGTCCGACCAGGTCCCGGCCGTGCAGCATGGCGACGACCTCGGCTTCGCCCAGTTCGGCGGCGTAGTGGTCCAAGGTGGCGGCGCCGAGGACGTAGTTGGTGCCGTCGAGCGACACGACCGCGTACTCCAGGTCCGGGCCGACAGCGAGCGCGAGGTTCGAAGGCAGGGTCCACGGTGTGGTCGTCCAGGCGAGGATCCGCAGCGGCCCCGGGTCCCCGTCCACCGAATCCAGGTCGAACGCGATCGTGAGCGCCGGGTCCTGGCGGGGGCGGGTCGCATCGTCGAGACGGATCTCGAAGTTCGACAGAGGCGTCTCCGCCCCCCAGCTGTAGGGCATGACCCGGTGCGCCTTGTACACGAGACCCTTGTCCCACAGGGTCTTGAAAGCCCACATGACCGACTCCATGTAGGGCAGGTCCATGGTCTTGTAGTCGTCCGCGAAGTCGACCCAGCGGGCCTGACGGTCGACGTAGCGCTCCCATTCGTTCGTGTAGCGCATGACCGACGCCCGGCAGGCGTCGTTGAACTCGGCGATCCCGTACTCGGTGATCGCCTTGTGCCCGGCGACGCCGAGCTCCTTCTCGACGGCCATCTCCGCAGGGAGGCCGTGGCAGTCCCAGCCGAAGCGCCGTTCGACACGGTGACCCCGCATGGTCTGGTACCTGGGTACGACGTCCTTCACGAAGCCGGTCAACAAGTGGCCGTAGTGGGGGAGTCCGTTCGCGAACGGCGGCCCGTCGTTGAACACCCAGCGGTCCGACTCGGATCGCTGCTGGACCGACGCCTCGAAGGTCCCGTCCGCTGCCCACCGCTCCAGAATGCGACGCTCGATGGCCGGGTAGTCGGCACGGGTCGGAACCTTCGGGTACGGGGTTTCGGCGTCGTCACTCACGGCGTCCGAGCCTACCGATGGCCCCCTGGTCGACCCCCAAGCGTTCTTCGCTCCGACGGTCAGAGCATGCTCCCGCCCCCAGGCGCTTCGATGTCGAAACGATGCTGATGCTGCTAAAATGCATGTATGGCATCGATAACCGTGCGCGATGTTCCTGATAGCGCTCGGGACGAACTCGCTGCGCGGGCGGCTCGCTCCGGGCGTTCCCTTCAGGAGTACCTACGCATGGAGTTGATCAACCTGGCTTCCAAGCCGGACCCGGAGGCACTGGCCCAGCGGATCATCGAGCGGAAGCGCCAACTGCCGACAGCGCTCTCGGCAGCTACCGTGCTCGAACACCGCGACGCCGACCGTCGGTGACCGTCGTCGTCGACGCTTCGGCCGTGGTGGCGGCCCTGGTCGATTCGGGGCCGGAGGGGAGATGGGCCGAGTCGCTGATCGTCGCCGATCTCGCCGCACCCCAACTGTTGCCGGTCGAGGTGTCGAACGTGTTGCGTCGAGCTGCTGTCGCGGGCGATGTCACCCACGACGTCGCCTCACTGGCCCATGCGGACCTATTGGCGCTTCGCATCGAACTCATCCCCTATAAGCTCGTTGCCGGTCGGGTCTGGGAACTCCGACACAACCTCACGTCGTACGACGCGTTCTACGTAGCTGTCGCCGAGCTTCTGGACGCACCGTTGGCGACGCTCGATCAGCGACTGATCGACGCCCCCGGCCCGACCTGCACGTTCGAAACGCTGACCACCCCGGGACCAGTCTCGTGAAGAGTCAGGGCCGGGCCTCGTAGACGATGTTGAACGGCGTTTCGGCGACTCGACGGAAGCGACCGAACCCGGCGTCGGTGACGATCGCTCGAATCCGTGCTTCGCCAGCCTGGGCACCGAGGGCCAGTCCGACCTCCTGGGACAGAGAGCACGGGGTGCAGAGCAGAGTCGAGAACGCGTAGTAGGCGCGACCGACAGGGTTCAGGTTGTCCTCCACGTGGTCACCCGCGGCGGGTTCGACGATCATCCAGGTGCCGTCGGGGGCGATCGCCTGGCGGACGTGGCGGGCCGCGCCGAGAGGATCGCCCATGTCGTGGAGGCAGTCGAACATCGTGATCAGGTCGTAGCCCGTCCCGGCGAAGGCGCTGGCCGGTGACGCTACGAAGCTCGTCCGCTCTGCCACGCCGGCATCCGACGCCCGATCGCGTGCCGTTTCGATCGATCCCTGGTGGTAGTCGAATCCCCTGAAGGTCGAGTTCGGGAACGCGGAGGCCATGAGGACGGTCGAGGCCCCGTGACCACAGCCGACGTCCGCGACCGTCGCACCCTTCTCCAGCTTGTCGAGGACACCATCGAGTGCGGGAAGCCATTCGGAGATCAGGTGAGCGTTGTAGCCGGGGCGGAAGAACCTCTCGCACCCGTCGTGCACGTCGCTGACGTGGTCGTGCCAGCCGATTCCGTCCCCTGTCCGGGCGGCCTCGGTGATCCGAGGCGAGTCGATGACGGATCCGAGCGCGATCTGGAAGAAGCCGGGCAGGTACGCAGGACTCGACTCCTCGGTGAGCGCGACGGCCTGTTCGGGGGCGAGGCGGTAGCGCTCGGTGGTCGGGTCGTACTCGACGAAACCGCCGGCTGCCTGCGCGGCGAGCCACTCACGCACGTAGCGCTCCGATACTCCGCACCGATCTGCCACTTCGGTCGAGGTGAGTCCGTCCGAGCCGGCCATCGAACGGTAGAGGCCGAGTTTGTCGCCCATCACCACGAGCGCCGTGTTGAGGGTTGCCCCTACTTCGTCGACGGCTCTGAAGACGAAGCTCATCAGTTTGTCCATGTCAACGGTGGCTTGGGGGGAGTCGATCGTCATGGTGTGCTCCTTGGTCCGAGCGGCGGAAGACGTAACCGCGTCTCGATCGGACGGTACGGCCGGCGCCTCGTCGTGTCGTCGGGTGTTCGCCCTACGAATCGAACGGTTCCAGCGAGTCCAGGAGCCCCGCCTGCATTGCGAACAAGGTGGCCGTCGATCGGGTGGACGCCCCCGTCTTCGCGTAGATCCGCTCGATGTGCGTTCCGGCGGTCTTCGCCGAGATCCCGAGTGATCTCGCCACCTGCTTGTTCGAGGCACCTCGGGCGATGAGGACCAGCACTTCCACCTCCCGTGACGTCAGTCCGGCTGGTCCGCCGGATCGTCCCCGTCGTCGTTGACCGGCTGCAGCGAGGACTGCGTCGACCGCGTCCGACGCCAGTCGGCCGGCGCGCACCTCGGCGCGCAGGGCCCGCGTAGCGTCCGTCGGGGATAGCGCGGGCCGGTACGGGCGGGGTTCGACCATCGCTGCGTAGGCATCCGCCGCGCCCAGGATGCGTCCGGTGATCGGGATAGCGGATCCGCTGAGTCCGCGGTGATAGCCGGATCCGTCGAGGCGTTCGTGGACGAGCGCAGCGACCGAGCCGATCCGGGCAAGCACCGGCGGGCGGCTCAGCATCCGTTCCGTGTAGTAGGCGTGCATTCGGACCCGCTCCCACTCGGCGGACCGCAACGGTCCCGGCTTGTCGAGGATCGTGGCCGGGACGCCGTGCAACCCGAAGTCGTGGAGTAGCCCTGCGCGACGCAGAAGGACCACGTCAGCGGCGGGGAGACCGAACTGGGCGCCCGCTTCAGCAGCCAGACGTGCGACCGTGCGTGAGTGACCGCTTCTCGACCGTGACCGCAGGTCCGTGAAGTCGGCCACCGCCTCGAGCGCACGGTCCAGTTCGGCGTCGTCCATCCGATGCTGGAGGGCCGGTTCTCCGTCGATGAGGGTGCCCCAGTCCGCGGCCTGTTCAAGTCCCGTCAGGACTTCGCGCGTCGACCGACAGAACGCGTCGACCACCTGCGGGTCGAATTCGCTTCCGCTCCACGAACGGGCGATGTCGACGGCCGCGTCCACTCCCTCGAGGCGGTGCACGACCTCCACGGTGTCCGCCAGCTGGAACATGCGCATCGTCGGCGCGATCTCCTCCCCTCCGATGCCGAGCGGTACCCCTCGACCGTCCCAGCGTGTGAACACCTGCTGGAGCGGGAGGCTCACTTCCGTCCCGAGACCGAGGCGGTCGGCGATCGAGGCGGTCGTCAGGCAGTGGGCCATCAACCCACGCTCGACCGGCGCCCCGCGGGTCGCCACAAGGGCGGCGATCAGACGGAGCCGCTGTAGCGCGGACCCTCCTGATCCGGCGTGTTGCAACGCGAAGCCGAGCAGGGAGAACCCGGTTCGGTCGACTCCGAAGCTGTCACGGCGAGCCGCGATGTCGTCACCGAACCACGCCGCCACCTCTGGTGTGTCGGCCACGCAACCGGACCAGCCGAGTGTCGTCACGTAGTAGAGGGCCGCCCTGTCGTGTTCGCTCAGCCCGATGTGCTCACCGACACGTGACGCGATCAGCCACGATCTCAACATGTGCTCGACCGGCTGGCCCAGTCCGAGGTCCATGGCCAGGGAGAAGGTCGCGACGAGATCGGCCAGGCGCACGCCGGACCTCTCGACATCCACGAGTTCCAGTACAGACCCAATCGGCCCGGTGGTCCAGGGTGCGAAGGGTTCGACGCCTACCGTGACGGAGGCCAGCGCTGGTCCGGTCTGTCAAGGGTGCCCACGTGTTCCGGGGAGCAGGCGAGCTGATCGGTTTCGACCTCGCCGAACTGGTTGATCCCTGATCCCGGCCGGGCTGTACCGCTCGGGTCGGGACCCGCTGGTGCCCCTTCGTCGCCTCGATCCGGACACGGCGGCAAGGCCTTCGGACCCGTAGGGTCCCGCCCACCGTGCCCGGCCCCAGCGTGCTCTCCAGGTGGATCGACTCTCTGATTCTTCGATCCCGATAGGCGTGTAGACGGCACCTCTGCTGGCACACCTGGCGCCTTCGATCTGGAACTGGTACGTCGACAACCTCCCCGACAACGCCCGCCTGGTGGCAGGACCGAGCGGTGGCGCGTACTTCTACCCGTCGATGGCATCGGAGGAAGACCTCGACCGATTCCTCGACTTCTCCGTCGACACGAAGGTGGGAACGGGCCTGAGATCCACCTGGATCATGGACCCCGTGGGTGCGGCGTCACCGTCGCCCGACATCGTCGACCGCTACGCGCAGGCACTCGACCCAGCGCTGCTCTACGGCGACTACACCCCGAACGGTCCGTACTCGCCGGTGATCTCGTTCGCCTCGGACGTGCCTTTCGTCAGGACGGCCTTCGTGGACAACCGTGCGGCCATCGCCGGCAGCGTTCGCCGAGCCGAGGCCCTCCAACCAGACGGTCCACGCTTCGTGGCCATCGGCCTCAACGCGTGGGGTGTGACTGCTGACGACGCCGCCGCGGCGATGGAGGAACTGGGTCCCGGCTACGAGGCGGTCGCCCCGGACCGCTTCGCCGCCCTGATCCACGGGGCCGCTGCCGACGGTTACCGAGGCAGCCCCGACATGCGCGTCCCGATCGAACCGACAACCGGCAAGTGTCGGGCCGACCTGGACCACGTCTCCGTGCGCGACACCCCGTACTTCGGTGCGTTCGTAGCGAACGGGCTCTTCGCCCACGAACTCGACGCGGACCTCGACGTTGTCGTTCACGGTTCGCGGGTGGAGGTGTCCTTGGATGCGGGGGCCTTGGCGGCAGCCGTCCACGATGCTGCCCAAGGGGCCGCACAACTCGGTTACGGGCCTGAAGCTGCGGCGACACTTCGGGTCACGGCAGGCGTCGACGAGGTCACGGTCCACTTCGACGGCGTCGACGTGGACGCGATCGGTGACGGTACCGGTGTCGCACCCGCGGCGGAACCGGGCACCGGGCGGGTCACGCTCACCGGCACCGCATCGGAGCCGGTTGTGAGCGTTGGTACTTCGGTCGCTGTGAGCGGGAGGTACCGGTTCACCCTCACCGCCGACCTGGGCGACAGCGTCCGCTCGTCGAACGTCGAGGTGCCCGTCAGTTGCGAGGCCCCCGTCCGTGAGATCGCAGATCCGCCTGAGGAGACCACCACGACCACGTCGACGACCGTCGCGACCAGCACGACGATTTCCGCCAACGACTTCGACTTCGGCTGTGACTACGACCATCTCCGGCACTTCCACGACGACTGTCGACGTCGGCCCGAGCGCGACGATCGATCCCAGCGTTCCGAACTCGGTAGCACCGAGCCAGGCAGCGGTACCGACCGGAGCGGTCAGCCCTGCCACGGCTGCCGAGCCCATCTTCGCGACCGGCCTCTTCACCGGCTGAACCCTCCCAGTTCGACGTCATCGTCCTGCTGCTGCCACACGTGCGCGGATCCCGCGCAGGCATGTCGGGCCCCGGCTGCCAACTCCTTCGTGAGAACATTCGGGGGTGCGTCACGTTCGTTTCGACATCGCTTCGCTCGCTCTGGAACGGGTGGATGTCCCGTTGAAAGCGGCTTACATGCTCGTGGTCGAAAGTGACGACAGCGAGCGTCCCCAGTGGGAGGTCCTGGCGTATGCCCTCGACCGTGCACCGTTCGAGCAGAAGGTGCATCGGGTCGACGTGACGACCCTTGACGGCCGCTATTTCCGGGGCGATGCAGCTCTGGTCCGCTCCGTCGAGGGTGCCCACGTGTTCCGAGGAGCAGGTGAGCTGATCGGCTTCGACACGGCCGAACTGGGTGATCCCTGATCTCGGCCCGGGCGTGTACCGCTTGGGTCAGGACCCGCAGGACCCATGGGTGGATCGGCCGGGGAAGTAGCGGTTGGACTCCGCTCGAGTGAGGGTGCGTCCAGTGGTGGCACATGCGGTGTCCCGCCAGCGGTCGACATCCATCGGGATCTTCATCAGTCCTGCTGAGGAGGCCAACACGAGCTCGGAGGCGTTCTGTGCGACCTGTCGAACCGGCACCGCGAGCGCGGGTCCGTACTGCTGGCCGGAGGCGACGTCGAACAGGATCGTCGTGTTCGAATCGGATCCGCTGACCGCCACGAGGGACTCGTCGTCGGGGCCTGTCAGGAACGAGATCGAACCGACTGCTTCACCGAGCCCTGACAGCGTCGTGGGCGGCTTCGACGTGTCGAGGTCGTCCAGCACGACGTCGCCGCTCAGCGAACCGACCGCGAGGATCGACCCGTCCGGGCTCAGGCTGATCGCGTCGCTGCCGGCAGCGACGGCTTCCTCGGCGACGGTCGAGCGCGACGAGAGGTCGAACACGGCGACCTGCTCCAGTTCGGTACGGACCAGCAGCCTGTCCCCGTCTGCAGAGAACGTGAGCGGTCCAATGGTCGGATCCGGTGGCACGGTCGTTTGGATCTCGGAGATCGAGGTGACGTCCTTGCCCGTCCTGGCGTCGCGCAGCCGGAGAGAGCCGTCGGCGGCTACGGCGACGAACTTCCCGTCGGGTGACAGTCGGCCGCCCGCGAGTCGGTTCTGGCTGGAGTTGCCGACCGGTTTCAGGTCGGGGAGGCGCAGAAGACGTCCGTCCACAAGAACGTGACCTCCGCCCACGCCGCCGAAGGACCCCTTCTTCTCGGCGACGACCTTGTCGCCGTCGTTCACGGTGACGACCGTGCCCGTGTAGGTCTGGTCCGGGTCGGGTCTGACGGACACGACGTATCGGCCACCTGACACCGCTACCTGCGTGAGCCCTGGCGGACCGCTCGGTGGGGTGACGACACCGTGCGGTCGGTGACGGTCCCGGACTGTGACCTGGGCGCGGGTCGCGGTCGCCTCGCCGACCAGGAGGACGTCCGCGTCCCCGGCGACGGACGCGGCCGTGGCGTCGTAGCGGGCCGGCAGACCTGTCGCCTCTGACAGGTCCGGCTTCCAGGTGCTCACCCAGCCGGTGGAGTCGTTCACGGCGAGGTCCGTCCCGACCCACGCTGCCGGTGCCCCCGGCGCCGATGCCTCCTTGTCGAGGCGACGGCCGGTCGCAACGTCGACGGTGAAGGTCGTGGCGGTTCCGACATCCGGGATTGCCTTCGGGTCGAGGCTGACCATCGGTGGCTGCGATGGCACGGTGCCCACGGCCAGGTTCGACCCGTCGGGTGAGAACAGAAGGGCGTCGACGGGGGAGCCCGCCGCGATGGTCCGGATCCCTTTCCCGGTGGCGGTGTCCACGATCAACACGTCCGTTGGCCCGGCTGGCGACGCCAGCGGTCCGGCCGCAGTCTCGACGAACGCGTCCGGCGCTTGAGCGACGGCAACGGCGGCCCGGTCACCGTCCGGGGAGATCGCTGCGGTACGGATGCCTTCCCCGGCGGGAAGGTCGATGGGAGGTCCGGCCCCGTCGGGGCCGACCAGTGCCACCGAGGCGGTTCCGACGAGCAGCACCTTGTCTCCGCCTCGGGACACCGTCGCCGAGGGAACGGACACCAGTGTCGTGGCATCCACTGTCAGCGGTGCCGTCCACCGCTCCTTGCCGTCGACACCGAACACGGCCACCCGGTCGGGCACACCGGTCGAAGTCGGGTCGGCAGAATCTTCGGTGCCGGGGAAGGTGACCACCGCTGAAAAGTCGGGCGACAGCGCGAACGCCTCACCGGACCCTTCAGGCAGCGACACCTTTCCGGACAGTTGACCGGTGCCCGAACGCCAACGCCGGACCTCGTTTCCCTGAACCGAAACCACCTCTCCGGACGTCGACACCCCTAGGAGCGGACTCGAAGCCGCCGGGAGCTCGATGGTCGCGGTCACACGCCCGTCGGCCGTCACAGCCTCGAACAAGGAACGGGTCGTCTCCGGTCCGGGAGAGAGGTAGTAAGCCTCGGCCGCAACGAGCCTGGCGAGCGATGGATCTCCGACCGCGACGCCCTCGATCTGCAGAGCAGCGGAGCGGGCGTCGGCGGCGTCAGCGAGCGACTGGGTCTTGTTGCGTTCCCGGATCGCCACCACCGCTGCGGCCGCCGCAACGAGCAACGCCACTGCACCGACGCCGAGGATCACCTTCAGGCGACGGTTGGCGCGGCGATCCGCTGCTGCCCGTTCAGCCGCGGCGGTCACCTCACGATCCTGGAGGGCTTCCGATGCGTCCAGGAACGCCTTCTCATCCGGGGAGAGCCTGACGCCGCCGCGTGCGCTCAGATCCGTCGCGGCGGCCAGTCGACCGCCCCGGTACAGCTCGGCGTCGTCACAGCCGCCCTCCTGCCATTCGGCTGCCGCGCGTCCGAGGCGCCGGTGCACGGCCAGCGCTTCTCGGTCTTCGTCGAGCCATCCGCGGAAGCGTGGCCATGCCCGGATCAGCGACTCGTGGGCCAGGTCGACCGTCTCACCGTCCACCGACAACAGTCGGGCCGAGACGAGGGTCTCGAGCACGCGTTCCACGCGCACCTGATCCTGACGCCCGCCGGATACGCCCGAGCCCATCAGCTCGGCTGCGGTCGCGGAGCGCCGGCTGTCGTCGGTTCCTTCCCCTGGCTCGACCAGGGCCAACAACAGGGAACGTGCCACCCCACGCTCGATCTCGTCGAACTGTCCGAGATGCACCGAGTCGGCGGTTCGTGCGACTGCGCCGTCGACTCCTCCGGCCTCGCGGTAGGCGGCGACCGTGAGGGTGTTTCCCCGTCGCCTCAGCCACGTCTCGTACATGGCATGGGACGCGAGTGGCAGCGAGCCCGGTTGGGCGGCGACGTCGGCGAGCACCAACTCTGTCAGTCCGGATTCGAGGCGCAGGCCGACAGCCGCGGCCGGTTGCTCGATCGCGGCGCGCATCTCCGTTGCGGACATCGGCGGAACGAGCAGCGTGGCGCGGTCGAGCACCTCCGCCACGCCCGGCACTGCCACGACCGCTCCGAGCACGTCCGCCCGGAGTGTGGCGATGACGATCCGTGGGCCGCCCGTTTCGGGCAGGAGCACCCTTCGCAGGAACTCCTCCCGGACCGCGACGGGGCCACCCCGGGTGACGACCTCCTCGAGTTGGTCGACGAACAGCACACCGCCGTCG
>JAGQSN010000443.1 GCA_020439555.1 Acidimicrobiales bacterium
CTCGCTGAACGGCTCCCTGCTCCCCGAAGGAGCAACGGTGGGCCAGGTCCTGCGAGCGGAGGTCGAGACCTCACTCGACGGCACCGAGGTGACCGCCGTACTCGCGCCCAAGGAGAAGAACCGCCGGGCCGAGGAACGGATCGAGCTGATCACGAGGACGATCCGCGACGACGAGTTGGTCATGCAGACCCTCGCACCGAAGAGGGGTCGAGGAGGACGCGACCGTGACGGCGGTGACAGGCGGCGACGGGATCGTCGTGACGGCGATCGACGCGAACGGTCCGGCGGTCCCCGCGGGGATCGGGAGGGCCGCGACGGTCGGCGCGACCGGAACGACGGGCCCCGCGGAGACCGGGAACGCTCCGGCCGAGGCGACCGCCAAGGTGCCCCCCGGCGTGAACGCCCGGCACCTCCTCCCAAGCCGAAGGCGAAGCGGCTCCGCGCCGGACGCACCCACCGCAAGGCTGCCCTCTCGGCATTGCCCCCCGAGGAGCAGGTGATCGCCGAGCAGGTGCTTCGAGGTGGCATCCCTGCGGTTCGGCAGGCGGTCGACCGGATGAACGAGCAGGCGAAGGTCGAGGGCCGCCCAACCGTCAAGCCCGACGCACTGATCGCCGTGGCCGAGAAGCTGTTGCCCACCCTCCGCGCAGCCGAATGGCGCGACAGGGCCGAAGCTGCGGCGGCCGATATCGATGAGCTCGACCTCCGTGACCTCCGATCGGTGGTGGTCGCCGCTGACCAGGGCGCGAAGGACGACGAGACGAGGGAGCTCGCCGCACAGTTGCGTGAAGGTCTCACCCGCCGGGTCGACCAGGAACAACAGAAGTGGCTCGACGAGCTCGCACAGAACCTCACCGAGGGCAGGGTCGTGCGGGCGTTGCGCCTCAGCTCCCGTCCTCCCAAGGCGGGCAATCCGATTCCGCCGGACCTGACGGCGAGGCTGACCGCAGCCGCCTCGGCTGCACTCACGTCGGACACGTTTCCGGACAGGTGGGCGACCGTGCTCGACGCACTCTCCTACTCCCCGGTTCGGCTCACCGTCGTTCCCGAGTCCAAGCCTGACAGCCCGAGCGACGAACTCGTCGCGGTCATCACCCGCGTCGCCGGCCGGGTACCGAAGGTGGCCGAAGCGTTCGGGATCACGTCCAATACGGATGACGCCAAGAAGCGGGGCCGCCGCCCGGCACCACCGGCCCCTGCCCCCTCCTCCCCCGCTGCGCCCACAGAGGAGCCAGCGGAGAAGGCTGAACCCGTGGCGGTAGGAGACTCCGAGGACTCTTCCGTCACCGACGCCACGTCGTGACCGACGCGCCGCACGTCGGCGAAGAGGGGAACGATCCGTCTCGGGGCTCCGAGGTTCCACAGGAGCCGACTGGCCCATCCCCTGCCGTCGACGGCAGCCACCGACTTTGCTGTCCGTACTGCGACGCTCTGGATGTCGCACGGATGTACCTCGGGTCCGTTCAACTCGACTCCTGCGAGTGTCGGTCCTGCGGCGCGCGCTGGGACGAGGATCCGTCATCGGGAGGGTTCCGCGGCCGCGCGAGCAGAGCCTCGGTGGTGGTCCCTAGGGGCGATCGCCGAACCTGACTGATCGGTCAAGTATCGGATACCGTGCCGGACCATGACCGTCGACTACGAACTGCGCGGCCACGTTGCCGTAATGACCATCAACCGACCTGACGCCAGGAACGCCGTCAACACCGACGTCGCCCAGGGCCTCGAGGCAGCCATCGACAAGCTCGAGGCTGACGACAACGCCTGGGTCGGGATCATCACCGGTGCTCAGACGAGCAAGGGCTGGATCTTCTGCGCCGGAGCGGACCTCAAGCAGATGAGCGTCGACCCCGCCGGCATGAACACGGCCAAGGGTGGGTTCGCCGGGTTCGTCCAGCGCGAACGCACGAAGCCGGTCATCGCCGCTGTCGACGGTCCGGCGCTCGCGGGTGGTACCGAGATCGTGCTCGCCTGTGACCTCGTCGTCGCCTCCGAGACCGCCGTGTTCGGCGTTCCCGAGGTGAAGCGGAACCTGGTCGCCG
>JAGQSN010000444.1 GCA_020439555.1 Acidimicrobiales bacterium
AACATCATGCGGCGGATCCTCCAGAGCCAGGGCGTCGAGGTGATCCACCTCGGCCACAACCGCTCCGTGGACGAGGTCGTCACGGCCGCGGTCCAGGAAGACGTGCAGGGCGTCGCCATCAGCTCCTACCAGGGCGGCCACGTCGAGTACTTCAAGTACCTCGTCGATCTGCTCCGCGAACGCGGTGCGGGTCACGTCAAGGTGTTCGGCGGTGGCGGCGGAGTCATCGTCCCGGCCGAGATCGACGAACTGCACGCCTACGGCGTGGCACGGATCTTCAGTCCGCAGGACGGTCAGGCGTTGGGGCTTCCCGGCATGATCAACACGCTCGTCGCCGCGGCCGACGTCTCCCTCGCGGACGATGTCCCGACGGACCTGCACGGTCTGTTCGGCGGCGACGACGCGTCCCTCGCCCGGATCATCACCGCCCTGGAGTGCGACACGCTCCCGTCGGTCATGCGCGCCGAAGTCCGCGCCGCCGCCGAGGCCCGGGCCGTGCCCGTGCTCGGCATCACCGGTACCGGCGGATCGGGGAAGTCGTCGTTGACCGACGAACTCGTTCGGCGGTTCAGGCTCGACAACGGCGACAAGCTCAAGATCGCCGTGATCGCCGTCGACCCGACCCGGCGGCGAGGCGGAGGCGCCCTGCTCGGCGACCGGATACGGATGAACTCGATCGAACCCGGAATCGTCTACTTCCGGAGCCTCGCCACCCGCACGGCAGCGACCGTGCCGGAGGCGATCGACGACATCGTCGCCGCCACGAAGGCCTGGGGAGCCGACGTCGTGTTCGTCGAGACCCCCGGCATCGGCCAGGGCGACGACGCGATCGTCGAACACGTCGACACCTCGTTGTACGTGATGACCCCAGAGTTCGGTGCCGCCAGCCAGCTCGAGAAGATCGGGATGCTCGACTTCGCGGACGTGGTCGCCATCAACAAGTTCGACCGTCGCGGCGGCCACGACGCACTCCGCGATGTCGGGCGCCAACTGGTACGCAACCGGGAGGCATTCGGCCAGGGCCCCGACGACATGCCCGTCTACGGGACCGTCGCCTCACGCTTCAACGATGACGGCGTCACTGCCCTGTACGGCGAACTGAAGCGCCGCCTGGCCGAACAGGGCCTCAACACACCGGATGCCGGCCTCCTCACGCCGGTGACCACCAAGGCGTCCTCGTCCGACACGGCGATCGTGCCGCCGGCGCGGGTCCGCTACCTGTCCGAGATCGCCGAATCGGTCAGGTCCCACCACGCCAAGGTCGACGAACAGGTAGCGGTCGCCCGTCGACGCCAACAGCTCCGAGCCGTGGAGGAGATGGTCACGGCCGGTGGCGGCGACCCTGCCGCAGCGAAGCTCCCCGAGCTGATCGCAACGGCCGAAGCCGACCTGGACGCCGAGGCACGGGCGCTGCTCGACGGGTGGCCGCGAACGGTCGAGGACTACTCGGGTGACGAGCACACCGTCACCGTGCGGGGACGCGACATCACCACCCGGCTCACCAAGGAGTCCCTGTCGGGAACGCATGTCCCACGCGTGGCGCTCCCCCGTTTCGGTGACGACGGCGAACTGGTCCGGTTCCTCATGGAGGAGAACCTGCCGGGCCGTTTCCCGTTCACCGCCGGGGTATTCGCGTTCAAGCGCGACGGCGAGCGCCCGGCTCGCATGTTCGCCGGGGAAGGTGACGCGTTCCGCACGAACCGACGCTTCCACCTCCTGTCGGAAGGTCAGCCCGCCACCCGCCTCTCCACCGCCTTCGACTCGGTCACCCT
>JAGQSN010000073.1 GCA_020439555.1 Acidimicrobiales bacterium
CCTCGACACCGGCGCCATGTACCGGGGCGTCACCTTCGCGGCGATCCGGCGGGGCATCGATCCCGCCGACACCGAGGTCGTCGCCCGCCTGGCCCAGCAGGTGGAGCTCGAGGTGGCCGACGGCGTCGTCACCGTCGACGGCACCGATGCCACGATCGAGATCCGCGGTCCGGAGGTCACCCGGGCGGTGAGCCTCGTGGCGGCCAACCCCGGCGTCCGCACCGAACTGGTGCGCCGCCAGCGCGAGTGGACGATGGCGCGTGGGGGAGGGGTGCTGGAAGGACGCGACATCGGGTCGGTGGTCTTCCCCGACGCCCTCCTCAAGGTGTACCTCACGGCGTCGCCCGAGGTGCGGGCCTCGCGCCGGTCGAAGGAGGTCACCGACCTCAGCTTCGAGACCGTCGCCGCCGATCTGGCCCGCCGTGACGCCCTCGACCAGGGCCGCGCTTCGAGTCCGTTGACCGTCGCCGACGGTGCCGTGCACGTCGACACCAGTCACCTCGGTGTCGACGAGATCGTCGACCGTCTCGTGGACCTCGTCGAGGAGGCGCGCGCTTGACGGATCTCGATCACGCCCGACCACCGAAACGGTGGGAGCTTCGCTTCTACGCGCTCGTGCGGGCATTGCTGCTCGGCTTCGGGCGAGCGTGGTTCCGCGTGTCTGCACGCGGACTCGACCACGTTCCCGAGCAGGGTTCGTTCATCATCTCGCCGGTTCACCGCTCGAACCTCGACTTCCTGCTCGTTCTCATCACCACGAAGCGGCGCATCCGCTTCCTCGCCAAGGACTCCCTGTTCAAGGGAGTCTGGGCGAAGATCTTCCTGGCGCTCGGTGGCATCCCGGTCGCCCGCGGAACTGCCGACCGAGAGGCACTTCAGACCTGCATCGACGTCGCCCGCTCGGGTGAACCGCTCGTGATCTTTCCCGAGGGGACCCGCCAGTCGGGACCGGTGGTGCAGGAGCTGTTCGACGGTGCAGCGTTCGTGCAGAGTCGAACGGGGGTCCCGATCCTGCCGGTCGGTATCGGCGGGTCCGAAGCGGCCATGCCGAAGGGTTCGAAGTTCATCAAGCCCCACAAGGTTCGCCTCGTCATCGGCGAACCGCTGGCGGCCCCGGAGACCGACGGGGCGAAGGCACGTCGCCACGCCATCAAGGCTCGGACCGCCGAACTCCACGAGGTGATCCAGGACCTCTTCGACCAGGCACAGGTAGAAGCGGGCACCCCCAACCCAACCGGTCGTAGAGCCCTCACCTGTCGTCGAGCTCGTCGAAACGACTTCGAGCGACGCCGCTAGAGGTCGTGCAGTGCCTGGGCGGCACGCACTTGGCGGTCGTTGGTGGCAGGGCGGTCCGCGACGGAACCACCGAGGCTGAAGGTGGCCAGCGCGTCGATTCCGGCGAGCAGGTCCCGGAGGTTGCGCGGGGGAGGGAAGTACTCGTCCTCGTCGGTCGTCGCGACTTCCTCCACCCCCTCGGTGGGTGCGAGCGCGGCGATGACCTCCTCGACGAGCGACTCGGGTGCGGATGCACCGGCTGTGACGCCGACGACACCGGTGAGGTCGTCGGGCAGTTCCGCAGCGGAGTTCACCCGGATGACCCTCGGCGCCCCGGCTTCCGCGGCAACCTTCGCCAGGGCGACCGTGTTCGAGGAGTTCGCGGATCCGATCACGACGACCGCGTCGCACCGAGGGGCGATCTCGACCATCGCCCCCTGCCGGTTGGTGGTCGCGAAGCAGAGGTCCGACCGGCCCGGCGTCCACATCTCGGGCCACCGCTGACGGCTGGCCTCTTGCACGTCCCGCCAGTCGTGGTGGCTGAGCGTGGTCTGGGCGAGCATCGCCACCGGACCGTCGATGTCGGGAAGCGCAGAAACGTCCTCGACGGTCTCGACCCGGTGGATCGCCTCAGGGGCGACGGCCATGGTCCCGACGGCTTCCTCGTGGCCCTCGTGGCCGATGTAGACGATCTGGTAGCCCTTCCCGGCTCGCACCTTGACCTCGTGGTGGACCTTGG
>JAGQSN010000074.1 GCA_020439555.1 Acidimicrobiales bacterium
TCCCCTCCTGGATCAGGTCGAGGAGTTGCATCCCCCGCCCGACGTAGCGCTTCGCGATCGACACGACGAGCCTGAGGTTCGCCTGGATCAGGTCGCTCTTGGCCCGCTCCCCGTCACGGGCCGTACGTTCCAGCAGTCGCCGGTCCACACGTGACAGCTCGTCGAGGCGCCCGGCCGCCTCCAAGGCGGCGAGGCGATCACCGGCCTGCCCCCCGGCTTCGATCCGCCGGGCGAGGGCGACTTCCTGTGGGGCGGTCAGCAGCGCGACCCGCCCGATCTCCTTCAGATAGACGCGCACCGGATCGGCGGCCGACCCCGAGTTCCCGGGACGTTCCTTGCCGGAATTGACGAGGTGGAGGCGACGGCGCGGGTCGTCCCCCTCGTCCGCGGCCAGGTCGATCCCGGCGAGAGGGTCCGCGAGCACATCGTCCACGAGCGACGCCGAGTCCGGCTCCTCCCCTTCGGCCATACCCGACACAGGTGGCAACACCTCGACGATCGGAATGCTCTCGTCGAGCGCGATGCCCTGCTCCGCAAGTTCGGTACGCAACCAGGCGAGATCCGTATCGAGCGAATCCGCGTCGAGCGCCAGGACGTCACAGACCTCCTCCTGGGTCACCTGACCGGTGACTCGACCGCGATCCAGGAGCTGCTGCCAAGCGGTCGGATCGACGTGCGAGGAAGCTGCTTGGTCATTCATGGCGTTCCTCCGCACGGGCCGTGAGCCAGAGTAGCAACTCGTTCTCACGTTCTTCGTCGGGAACGGAGTCCGGGCCGATCGCCTCGATCTCCCCCTTCAGCCAACCGATCACGGCCGCGTAACCGGCGAAGTCGTCGGACGTCCTCGAGGACCGCTGAAGCCCCGACAGAACCCTCTGGGCAGCATCCCGAAGGAGGAGTCGGCGCACGTCGCCGGCCTCGGCCGAGGAGGGTTCGACGGCGAGCCGGGTGAGGAGCTCGGCGACCAGCGGATCAGCGGCTGCAGTAGCTGCGTGGAGGTCCCCGCCGCTCGCTTCGAGAGCGACGTAGGCCGCTCGGTCCTGCGGTTGATCGAACAGCACCGGGGCTAGCAGCGGCAGGACTTCATCGGGAACAGCCACTGCCAGACGAAGTGCCTCGGTGGCCGCGGTGTCGGCCCTACGCCGGGCGACGGGGCGCCGGCGTTGCGGGGTGACCCGTGCCTTGCCCGACCTCACCGCCGAACGGAGCCGGTCCACGTCTATGCGGCACCGCGTCGCGACGTCGATCACGTACGGGTCGCGCACGAACTCGTTCGGGTGCTCGGCGATCGCGTCCAACGCCTTCTCGGCCGCACGAGCCCGCGACTCCGGTGAGCTCAGGTCAGCGGCTCGCAGGATCCGCTCGACCCGGAACCCGAGGAACGGCACGGCGGCTTCGACCGCCGCTCGAAGCCGATCCGGGTCGCGACGGGACAGGTCGGCCGGGTCCTCCCCGGCTGGGAGGTCCGCAACGGCCACTTCGACCTCGTGCTTCTTCTCCCATTCGTAGACGCGTTCGGCGGCGGCCTGACCGGCGGCGTCGGGGTCGAACGCGAGCACGAGACGCGGGGCGAAACGCTTGAGCGTGTTCACGTGATCGTCGGTGAGAGCCGTGCCACAGGTCGCCACGGCACGGTCGAGGCCAACGTGGGCGAACCCGATCACGTCCGTGTAGCCCTCGCAGATGATGATCTCGTTCGTTCGGACCGCTTCGTCCTTGGCCCAGTTGAGCCCGTAGAGGACCTTGCTCTTGCGGTACAGCGAAGTCTCCGGGGTGTTCTGGTACTTGGCCTGCGGGCGTCCATCGCGACGCGGAGGAGCCCCGGGCAGGATCCGGCCACCGAATCCGAGTGGTTGACCTCCCGCGTCGAAGATCGGGAACAGCACGCGGTTGCGGAAGAAGTCGTTGGTGCCGCCCCTCGGGCTTTCGCGCCCGAGCCCCGCGTCGCGCAGCGTCTTCGCCGGGAACTTCAGTGCCCTCGACAGTTGGTCCCAGTCGTCGGGCGCCCAGCCGATCCGGTACCTGACGACCTCGTCACGGTCGAGGCCACGGCTGCGCAGGTAGCGACGGGCGGCTCCCGCGTCAGGGGACGTCATCAGGCGGTCGTGGTACCAGTCGACAGCCGCGACCAGTGCCTCCTGGAGCTTGCGTCTGGCGTCCCGCCGCTCGCCTTCGTTGCGGTCGGTATAGCGCAACGTGATGCCGAACTTGGCGGCGAGCAGCTCGACCGCCCCCTGGAAGTCGAGGTGTTCGATGTCGCGGACGAACGTGATGGCGTCGCCCTTGGCCTGACAGCCGAAGCAGTAGTACACGCCCTTCTCGGGGTTGACCGAGAACGAAGGTGTCTTCTCCCCGTGGAACGGGCAGAGGCCGCTCCAGTGGCGTCCGCTGCCACGCAACTGCGTGTACGCCGAGATGACGGCGACGATGTCGGCCGCCTCGCGAACCCGGACGACGTCCTCGTCGAGGATGCCCACCGTCAGTTCCCTACCCGGTTACGTCGCTCTCCGGGACAAGGCAGGGCCGCTGGCACCCGGGCAAGGTACCAGCGGCCCCGGCGGTTCGGTTCAGCGACCCGCTTCGGTGCCTGCGGCGGTTCCGGGTTCGACGTCGGAGGCCTCGCCGAGCAGCGCGCCGACATGGCCGTCGTCGGCAGCGTGCCCCTTCGGCGGTTGCGGATCGCGTTTGTCGGCCTGGAGCGACGCCACGATCGTGACGGTCAGGATCAGGACGATGACACCGAGCGACAGCCACGTCGGCATGTGGAAGTCCGCACTCGGCCACTCGAACTGCGCCACGGTCCAGGTGATCATCATCTTCACGCCGACCCAGGCGAGGATCGCGCCGAGCCCGTAGTTGAGGTAGCGGAACTTGTCCTGCATCCCCCCGAGCAGGAAGTACAGGGCGCGTAGGCCGAGGATCGCGAACGCGTTCGACGAGAACACGATGAACGGCTCTCGTGAAACGCCGAAGATCGCCGGGACCGAATCGACGGCGAACACGACGTCGGTCGACTCGACCATCACGAGCACGGCGAACAGCGGAGTCGCAAGACGTCGGCCGTCGACATGGGTGAACAGCTTCTGTCCGTCGAGTTTGTCGGTCGAAGGGATCACCTTTCGGACGACTCGCAGGACGATGGACGTGTCCGGGTCGACCTTGTGGTCCTCCTCCTGGAAGGCCAGCTTGTAGGCCGTGTACAGCAGGATCACGCCGAACACGGCGAGGGTCACGGTGAAGCGTTCGATCAACGCCGATCCGGCGAAGATGAAGATGGCCCGCAGCATCAGCGCACCGAAGATGCCCCAGAACAGCACCCGGAACTGGTAGCGCTTCGGCACCGCGAAGTAGCTGAAGATGACCGCCCAGATGAAGACGTTGTCCACCGACAACGACTTCTCCAACAGGAAGCCGGACAGGTACTCCGTGACGGCGGACGAACCGACGTCGACGCCGTGCACACCGTTCACGATGCCCGAGGTCCGGCCCAGGTAGTAGATGGCACCGCTGAACGCGAGGCCGATCGAGATCCACACGGCCGACTCGATCGCCGCTTCCTTGAACTCGATGTCGTGCGGCTTGCGGTGCACGAGCAACAGGTCCGTGACGAGCAGGACGGTGATGAACGCGACGAGCGCGCCCCACTCCCACAGGTGGATGTCGAGGT
>JAGQSN010000445.1 GCA_020439555.1 Acidimicrobiales bacterium
CCAAGCTGCCGAAGCTCGCGAAGTCTCTCGGAGAGGCCAAGCGCGAGTTCGAGAAGGGCACCGCTGGAGATACGGCGCCGGGCACCACCCAAGCCTCCCAGGCAACCGAGACGACCCAGGAGAACACCCAGCAGGGTCCCGTCAGCTGACCTGATCTGCTGAGTGGACCGGGCGGACGCCAGTGGCGTCGCGCCCCGTCGACCCATCGGCGGTCCCAGGGCGGTCGAGCCCCGGAGGGTGGGAGTGTCAGGCGTTGACCAGCACGGCCGCGTCCTGGCGGCGACGCTTCAGGATGCGTCGACGCTCGCGTTCCGAGCAGCCGCCCCATACCCCGTGGTCGATTCGCGCCTCGAGTGCGTACTCCAGGCACTCGGTCCGGACCTTGCACTCCGCGCAGATTCGGCGGGCGGCATCGACACCCACCCCGTCGCTCGGGAAGAACGCCGCGGGCGGGTAGTTGCGACAGGCCCCGTCCCGCATCCACTGGAGCTCCACTACCTCATCCATGTGCTTCCCTTCGTCAACTCTGCATCCGGACCATCGGTCGATGGTGTGCCGTCCTGTAGGACGTTCCGGGTGACGACATCGTTCCTTCAACCGTGTGGAGATTCGGTGCAGGTGACGTGGAGATCCGGGGAAAACGTGGTTCGATGACGCAGATGGGCTCAGGACGTGACCACTCGACGGGTTCTGCCAGGCCCGGAGCATGGTCACCCTGGGCGCCCCGGCACGGTGCTGACCAGGCAAAACGTCCATCGCGGCCTGGGGCAGCCGGGCCGGCGGCCCCGCGACGCCCCGTTTCGGGGAGTGACGACCAACAGCATTGGAACGGGCCGCTGCACGGGGGATCGTCGGTGGCGGGACAACAGTCACAACCGTGGCCCGCGCCTGGGCGATCGGCTCCCCCCGGAGCCTCGCCGGAGCCGCCGGTGCCGGGGCGCGCACCCGTTTCCGACGCCGGACGTCCCGGCGGCATCCTGCCGATACCTCCGACGGAGTGGCCACGGCCGAAGCTCCCGGAGGCCGTGACTGAGACCGCGCCACGGAAGCGCAGCGGGGCGTTCTTCGTTCTCGTCGGCTTCCTCGTCGGAGCGCTCGTCATGGGAGGCGCATTCGCCAGCTACGCGTTCGGTGACCGACGGTCGGACGACCGCGCGGCCTCGGCGTCACTCGGCGGCGCGTCCGGCGGGATCGACGTGCACAAGGTCCTCGACATCGCACAACCGTCGGTCGTGTCGATCACGACCGGGAGCAGCAACAGCATCTTCGGTGGAGCCGGCTCCGGAGTGGTCATCTCCGACGACGGCTTGATCCTCACCAACGCACACGTGGTCGCATCGTCGGGCGGCAAGATCTCGGTCCGTTTCCACGACGGGACCGTCGCTCCGGCATCGCTCGTCGGAGCGTCGACCAAGGACGACATAGCGCTTCTGCGAGCCGACGAGTCCGGCTTGAGCCCAGCGACCCTCGGTTCCTCCGCGGACCTGCGTGTCGGGGATGACGTCCTGGCCATCGGAAACGCCCTGGCGCTGGGTGCCGAGCCGAGCGTCACCAAGGGGATCGTCTCGGCCCTGAACCGTTCCATCAACGACGGCAAGGTCTCCCTCGACCACTTGATCCAGACGGACGCGGCCATCAACCCCGGCAACTC
>JAGQSN010000446.1 GCA_020439555.1 Acidimicrobiales bacterium
GCGGAGCAAGGCGGAGTCGAAACGACCGCCCACGCAGCGACGACGATGCCCAGGTGTTCACGACGACTAAGTAGACTCGTCTGACGCCCCGGCGAGCCCGGGCGTTCGTGTCCGAAAGGTCTTCCGTGGTACCTGTTCTCGTCGTCATCCACGTTCTCGTGTCGATCATCATGCTGACCCTCGTGCTGCTGCACAGCGGCAAGGGCGGCGGCCTGTCGGACATGTTCGGTGGCGGTATGGGTTCGGCGGCGCAGGGGTCGACGGTCGTCGAGAAGAACCTGGACCGCATGACGGTCGTGGCAGCGGTGATCTTCACGTTCACGACGCTCGCCCTGGGCCTCCTGATGAGCATCCCGACCTGATCCGAGGTCGACGCCAGACGAACCTGATCTGACCTGCGGAGCGGCTGGAGGCAGGGCGTTCTAGTCTCCGTCGACCGTGGCCACCGGCCACACCGACTCGACGAGGGATCACACGGGTGTCAACCATCTTGCGAAGCATCGCGACAGCTGCCGGACTCGCTGCGGTCGCGGTAGGTCTGGTCGGCTGTGATGATGCCCCCAGCACCGTGCAGAGAGTCGACGATTCTGTCGTGCTCACGGGAGCGGACCTTTCCGGCCTCGTCGGTGAAGCTCCAGGTGGCATCGTGGCGTTCGCCCATCGGAAGCCGGACGGCGCTGCGATCTGGGATCAGATCCCGGTGCAGGTGGACGAACGGAAGGTCGTCGCATTCGGGACAGCGCCATCGACGAACTCGACGCCTGGTGTTACCGGTACCGTCTACGGGACCAGCACGGGCGGACCGTCCGCCCTTCAGTACGCGGATGCGGGAACGTGGGTCGGGGCCGACAGCAACCCCGCTTTCGACGCGGACGACGAACTGGTGTTCATGTCTGGTGATGCCGGTTCGATCGTGAGCGACGACGTACCGTCCGAACCGGCGGGGGTGGTCAGCGGCAGCGGGGTGGAAGTGAAGGTTGAGGACCCCCTCGAGCCGGGCTCGGTCGGATACGTGTACCTGTTCGTCCGCTCCGGCACGGGCCTGGATCCGGCAGCTGGGGAGGACTACGTCGACTACGACTTCCAGCTCACCTCGGGTCCCTACAAGACGACCTACAAGCGTGCGGACGGCCCGAACCCCGAGACTTCCACGGTCACGACCGACCGCTACTCGATCGGCTTCACCGACCGTTGGTTCGAGACGAGCTGGAGAGTCGAGGGTGGTCCCGACCTGCTCGACGGCCAGAAGAACGTCTTCGCCATCGGCCAGTGTGGTCGCAGCAACGCGACGTTCAACGACGACGAGGGGGCGTTCGTTGCGAACATCGACGGGCCGGTACGGGGAATTCGCTCCTACGTGGGTGCCAACAGCGGGCCGAAGACCCAGCGCACACACTTCTTCTACCGGACACACGAACGGACCGTGACGGACCTTCGGGTGCACGCGATTCCCGCCGTGGTCGACTACATCGACTACAGCTCCGCCACCGTCGGTTCCACCTATCGCAGCTCGACCGTCCCCGGCGGAGTTCCGATCGACGGCGTGAACGACTCCGTGCCGAGCGCCGTGCCGGAATGGGAGGCGATGAACGGTGCCAGCGGCACCGTCGTATCCAATGCCGTGTTCTCGTTCGGGTTCAGCCCGGCACCGAGCCTCGCGTGGTTCTACGGCGACGATTCGACACCATCTGCGGATCAATGTTGGGGTGATTCGGCGTTCTACGGTGCCGCTGGCCCGTTCGTGAGCAGCGCGATCCCGAACACGGACCCGGCGACGTCGCCGTACTGGACGCTGCAGGGCGTTCGAACCACTAGTTTCCTGCCCCCGGTCACCGACGGGGCGCTCGTGACCGACGTTGCGGCTACGTTCTCCGACCAGTTGGCGAACCCGTTGGCGGTCTCGACCCTGGCCTACAACCCGTAGGCAAACTCAGATGAGTTCGTGCCGACTTGCGAGCCGATCGGTTCCGTAGCATGAGGTCACACGGGGTTTCAGGGTGGCTGGGGGAGCGTGCTACCTTGACCAACCTCCCCGGCGCACCGGAGGAGGCCACGTCGGAGTGGCGGAATTGGCAGACGCGCTAGCTTGAGGGGCTAGT
>JAGQSN010000447.1 GCA_020439555.1 Acidimicrobiales bacterium
GTTCTTGGTCGCGTCGGTCAGCTCGAATCACGAGTAGCCGAGGTCATGGCGGATCCAGGTCGAGTGGTACTTGTTGATCTGGAACAGCCCGATGTTTCCGCCGCCGGGGCTGACAGCGGTTGGGACCCAACGGGATTCGCGTTGCACGATCCGCGCGGCGCACGGGTAGAGGCGGTCACCCCATTGCTGGCGGACGGCGTCCTGCGGGCTGAGCGGCACGCATGCGGTCGAGAGCAGAGCGATCAGGCCGACACCCATCGCAGCCAGGGACCCGCTGACCACACGGCGGTTGCGCCGGGTCCGGGTCGGTGCGGTGGTGTCGGTGGCGGTACTCACGAGGTGTTTGCTCCTGGTTCGGCGGCCCGTTCGGTCACGCCGATGGAGGCGGGTTCCGATGCCTGAGGTCGGTCACGACGAGGTGCCGGGACGTCAGGTTGACGGGATGTCGCCGAACATCCTGCACAATCGGTAACGCAATTGCAACATTTGTAGTGAGTCCGTGACAATCGACCATCGGCCGACGGGACGTGGAACGTCAGTCGGGTTGTCCCGGAGCCCAGCGTCCCAGCGGCGGAGCGACCGTCCCACCGAGTTCGGTCGGCGTTCCGGCGAGGCAGTCCTTGGACGACATCAGACCGTTCAGGACCTGGGCCTCACCGGCCGCGTCCGAGCCGGGAACCTGCAACGCCGCGGCCCAACCGGAGAGCTCGACGGTCGATCCGTCCGACTCGACGGCGTCACCGAACCCCACGGGCTTCGACCCCGATCCCCACGGATCGGTCAACGACTGCGACCAACGCGCGATCGAACCGGACACGGGGCCGGCGGGGCCGACGAGGTCGAAGGTGACGGGACACACCGACAGGGGTGACAGCTGAGCCTGTTGAGGCCTCGCCTCTACGTACAACGAGGGCGGCTCGGGAAACTGTCGAGGTTCCAACTGCATCGCGAACCCGTCGATCAGGACCGGGGGATACGGCAACCCGGCCGCCATGCCGACCTTGGTCTGGGCGTCCAGCGCGGCCTGCTGTTGGACCACCGTCAGTGACTTCTCGACGAACAGACGGCAGGCGTCGACCCCGTCGGCGGGTACATCAGCGCCGGCGGCACGGGCAGCTGCCGCCTCCTCCGGGGTCACGTTCAGGTCGTCGCACGGGACGCCGAGGCTCTTCAGGACCTCGACGCCCAGGTCCGCGATCCGACCCTCGGCGATCGCTGCCAGTTGCGAGGACGTCGGCAGTGACGGCGGTATGCCGAACGAGGTCAGCACGGCCGCGATAGCGGCCTTCGCCGCGACCTTCGAGAGCTGTTCGCAGGTATCTGCCGCGTCCGAGACGGCCGACGAGCCCGTGGCCTTCGCGGCCGCACCTGCCTGGAGGCACAACGGGTTCAACTTCGACAGGGCCGTCGCCGCCAGATCGATCAGACCGTTGTAGGTGGTCGCGATGAAGTCCCAGGCCGGCGCCACCACCTCCTCCAGGAGGTCCGAGGCCGTGGAAACGGCGCCGCCGATCGTCTCGCCCACGTCGCAGAGGATCCCGAGGTCGCAGTCGTCGTCCGTCGAGCCGTGTTCGAAGTCGTTGTAGCAGTACGTTCCCGGAACCCGGTAGAAGGGCGCCACGAACTGCCAGTTCGCAGGCACCTCGTCCGGATCAGGTGAGAGCAACGACACGGCCTGCTCGGATGTCCACGGCACCTCGGTCACCCTCACGCACCCGCTCAGGGCCGGATTGGCGGCCCTGCCCGCGTCGAAGTCCGCCTTCACGAGGTCGAACGCTGCGGTCGGTGGTTGAGTCGGATGAGGCTTGGACAGCCGCAAGGGTGGACTCGCGGCACCGAGCGGTTGACCGTCGTGCATCGGCAGTACCCGCACGTAGACCCGCGGTTCACCGATGATCGGCAGCCCCGCCGGGTCAGGGCCGGGATCGGTTCCGTCGACGAGGTCCGTTAAGCGGGTCACCACCGGCATGACCACGCCGAGGTCGCCGTAGGTGACCTTCGGTCCGGTGTTCGTGGTGCCGAGGAGCGTGGAGGGCGAGATCGTGAACGTCCCCCCGGCGGCGGCGCCGTCGAAGAGCCCCGGTGGGAGATCTCCGACCGGAGCAATGCCTGCGGCGATCAGTCCCGGTGGGGACAAGGTCTGGTCCTCCGCGCCGACGCGGTAGGCGAGGACCTGCCACCAGACGCCCGTGGCATGGGCGTTGCCGGTCGCCCAGTGGAACGTCACCTCGTCGGCGTTCGGGGCGACCTTGGACGACGGGGAGACGAGGACGGTCCGGGTGGACTCCCCGATCAGGTCGGGGACCGACGTGCCTGCGGGCAGCTTCGCCGTGGCTGACGCGACCTTCCTCGCCGGGTCGCTCCCGGACCAGACCTCGACGCGCAGGGCCGAACCTTCCAGGTGGGGCAGGTAGGGCGCGACGTCGACATGCGTCGACGACGGCAGAAAGGTGCCTGGAACCTGCGGCACCCGGATGAACGGTTCGTCGTCCACACCCAGATACAGGTAGAGGTTCGGTGCCGCCTCGGGGATCCGAAGTACCCCGTCGACGATCGAAGCGTTCCCTTCCCACCAGGACTGCTTGCACGCAGGTCCGAGAGTGACCGCGGCGGGCGGTCCGACGACGTTCTTGCCGTCCACGCTGAGTGAGAACACGTGAGTGCCGGGCCCGAGGTTGGGAAGCGTCGTCCGGTGTTCGCCGTCGATGGTCGCGACCTGCACCGAGCCGCCGCCCGTGCCCGACGCCTCGTAGACGGTTGCCTCACCGTCGAGGCCAGTGGCCGTCAGACCTACGTCGCAGCCGTCGGCGGAAGCCGTCAACGATGGCGAGCCGTCGGCGGGGGAGGAGTTCTCGACGATCGGACCTGCGCGGCCGGGGCCGTTGTCCAACGCGGCGAGGTCGAGGACGAAGGTGCTCTCGCCCGTGTCGCCGGCGGGGCCGACTCCCACATCGGATGGGTCGATGCCCGCCATCGAGGCAACCGTCTCAGCGTTCATGCCGTCCGCCGCGGGGACCACGATCCGGCCGGAGGTCACCAGCGGCCGTCGGACAGACACCGATACCGGGGCCGAGAGCGCGGTCCGGCCCTCCCCGTCGGTCGCCCGGGCCTGGAGCAGGTGGGGGCCGCTGCGCAGAGGAGTCCACCTGAACTCGGCCCGACCGCCCTCGCCCCGCACGGGTGAGGAGGCGAACCTCACGCCACCGTCCCAGAGCGCGACCTCACGCACCTTTCCGGCCGCTTCGACCACCGTGTGCACCGGAGCACCCAACAGGGCGCTTCCCGATGTCGTGCTGACGGTGAGCGTGACGGCGAACGGCGCCGGAGCGAGGTCCCGAGTCGGCGCCTCGGAGCCTGCGCCGTCCCTGGACGTCGAGTCGGAGTCCCTCGTCAGCCAGGTGATCGCGCCGGTGAGGAACACGACGAGGCTCAAGGCCACGACGCCGACGTAGATCCACCGGTCCCGTCCTGGCTTGGTCACGGCGGTACCCTACGAGCCGCCCGGCACTGGCCCTGGGAATCTCGGGCAGGGGGAGAATGAAGGCCGCAGTCGTCGCCAAGATCGCCTTTCCGGTACTTCTGCTCGCCGGTGGTGTAGCGGCCTTCGCTGCGTCCGGCAGCAGCGCGTCGACCTCGACGATGAGAGCGTGGGTGGATTCACCGATCGACGGATCGACGGTCGCCGCTGGCCCGACGACCGTCGTCATGCACGCCACCGCGGACGATGTGGAAGACCTGGTGCTGCTCGTCGACGGCAAGCGGGTCGGCTCCACGCGGACGCTGGAACGCTTCGGCGACCTCTTCCGGGGTGAGCTGAACTGGTCCGCCACGCCGGGCCGTCACGAACTCGTGGCGCGAGCCGGCGGGGTCGCTGGTGTGGCCGAGAGCGCTCGCAACGTCGTGTTCGTGGTCGAGGCACTCGCATCGGTGCCGCCGCTCGGAAGCCCTCCCGAGGACGCAACGACGCCGACGATGTCGACTGTCGCTCCCAGCGAATCGACCACATCCATCACGGCGCCCCCGACCACCACGTCCACGACGACCACGACCTCGACGACGCCGACCACGAGCG
Organism: Acidimicrobiales bacterium; assembly: GCA_020439555.1. Taxonomy (GTDB): domain Bacteria; phylum Actinomycetota; class Acidimicrobiia; order Acidimicrobiales; family Iamiaceae; genus Aquihabitans. The sequence goes on from JAGQSN010000447.1 coordinate 4,073, forward strand.
GCCCCCGCCCTGACCCGCCGCGGATCGGCCGGCTCTTCCACTCGCCCATCGGTGGTACCTCGGCGACGCCGATCACGATCACTGCGGTCGCTATCGGTCCGGACCTGGATTCTGACTTCGTGATCATCGAGGTCCGTCGCGGCAGCGGCCAGTGGAGGTCGCTCACGACTTGCAGTAGTGCCGCGGAACCCTGCACGGCGACGACGTCCTTCGGGGTCGGCACCTGGACGTACAGGGCCACCATCACGGACCCGACCGGCCAGTCGGCGGTGGCGGGAGGCGACGAGAGCTCGACGTTCCAGATCACCGAATAGCCCGTGAGCACCAGGAACGCGAAGAACCCCGCCCGCTGACTCGAGGTCCGCTGGCGGGGCTCATCCCGGCTGCCCGGGACACGGCGGAGAGGGTGGGATTTGAACC
>JAGQSN010000075.1 GCA_020439555.1 Acidimicrobiales bacterium
GAGGTCGAGACCACGATCGACGAGGTCGGCGTCGATTACCTGGACCTTCTCCTCGACATCACCGGAGACGACTACCTGGGATGACAAACGATCAGGCGCCGCTCGGACCTGCGCTCCGGAGGAGCTGCCCAACTCGCCGTCCGGGATCAGTCACCTCGCGCGGGCGTGACCGGGCTGGGCCCGTAGTCCCACGATGGCCATTCCTGGGACTGAGCAGCCTCGATGGCGTCTGCACGCTCCTGGCCCTCGAGCGCGTCGCCGCCAGGCCCCACAACGTCAAGGGGCTGCGCCATGGAGTCCGTGTCCACCACGACCGTCGCGATCTCGCCACCGCTCGAGACCTCGGCCCAGATGTCAGCTCGGTAGCGGACGAATCGCGCCCCGGTCACCAGCCCGCCACCCATCCGGGCCACACCGCGGACTCGGCGATCTGCAGCGCTTGTCGACGAACCCCCGATGGCAGGTCACCGGCGTCGGCGGTGACCATCAGTGGACCCTCGATGGCTTCGTCGTCGAGGTGGACCGAGAGAACCTCTCCGGATTCGACTTCCACCTCCGCCACGAGCGGGACCTTGTAGTGGACGTAGACGGTCATCGGGTTCCTCCTGGTCGGCTCCAAGCGATGATCGCTCGAGAACGCTCGGACCTCGAGCGATCATCGAACGATGGCAAACGACACCCGCACCTACCGCTTCACGCTCACGGTCGACGTCGAGCCCGGCCACCCTGCCTACGACGACCCCGAATGGGCCGCCGACGCCGCGTGGGGCTCGCTCACGAACGAGTACGGCCTGCGAGCCACCTATGAGTCGATCGAGGAGCTCTCGGGGGACGATCCGACCTGACCGACGGCCCGGAGTTCGGAACGGCACCGTTCAAGCGATTCGGTGCCATTCTCCGAGCCGGAGGAGCGAGTCCCGGGGCGAGGAGGAACCGGGACTCGCTACCCCGCGCAGCTACGAGGCCGCTGCGGCCTTGAACTGCTGAGCCTTCGAGCCGACCACTCGCTTGACCGACTGCCAGGTGTGATAGCGATCAGCCATGAAGGCCGTCGTGAGAGCGGTGGGACCCAGCGCGGTCTGGATCTCGTTCGCCATCCACTGGTTCCCGTTCTCCAACTGACGCACCCCGAGCACCGCTTCGAGCATCTTCTGCAGGGTGTACTCGCGGCACTTGCCCTCGATGATCCGGCGCAGGTCGTCGTCACCGTCCGGGTTCATCTCGGCGTCGATCTCGTCGACGAAACGAGTGAACCCACGGAAGTCCTCGTTCAACGCGAGCAGGCCCGCGCTCGAGGCACTCTCGCCGATCAGTGCAGCAGCTCGATCGGTCACGTCGTGCCCACCGACGATGGCCTGCTCGTTGATCCAGGCCTCGGACTTCCACTCGGCGTTCAGGCTGAGCGGCGGGTTCTCCGCCGGCTCGGCATCGTCGCCGTTGTCATCGAGGAGACCGAGAAGCGGATCTCGCCCGGGACCTGTCGGAGGGCCACCCGAAGCCCCAGAGGTCGAGCTTCCACCGCCCGTTGACCGGCCCGACCCCGAGCCCGGCACGGTCCCGGATGCACGCACGCTCCCCCCGGCACGTCGGCGGTACTTCTGCGGTCGAAGTCGCTTCAGCATCTCCGCGATGCGCTTCATCACCTCAGCGGTGAGGGTCTGGTCACCGAGCGACTCCTCCCGCGCCTCGGCGATGACGGCCTTGACCGCCTCCGGGATCTGCTCCTTGAACTGTCGCGACCAGGTCAGGAGCGCCTCGTCGTTCTCCATCACCTGGGTCTTCGTCTTCGCAAGCATGACGTGGGCGCGGGCGAAGTCCGAGTCGACCTCGTCGTACCCCCCGACCGGCTCGATGACCAGGGACACCCTCGACTTGCCGAAGACGATGCCGAAGCGAGCGAACAGGGCGTTCGACCCGACACCCTCACGCCAGTCGTGCAGCTCACCCTGGTACATGACGGTGATACGGCCGGGGCCAGCGGTCCGGCTAGTCACGTCGGGAGCGCCCTTCACGCGGTCGACTGGGAAGCACCAATAGTGAATGCGGGCCGGCGGAACGTGCAGGAGGGGATCGCCAGCACACTCGATGGTTCCGTGCGTGTCGTAGGGCAGGTTCCCGTTCGACCGCAGCCACTCGGATGCGTCGGTCCAAACGGCGCAGGTGCCTCGGATCGCAGACGGCTTGAAGTACATCGTGTCCGGATCCTTGGAGCGCCCCGAGATCAGGTCCTGGTTCACCGCGGATCCGGTGACGACATTGGATCGGCCTTGCCCAACGGGCACATCAGCCTTGATGTCGATGTTCGTGTCGAGGATTCCGTAGCGGGTGTTGAGGTACTTCTCGACCCAGTTCGAAGGCTGACCGAGCAACGTGTCCTCGACCCCCTCCGTGCCGTGGAAGGTCACGATCGTGCCCGACCCGGCGTCGAGGATCTCCGACGGGAAGAGGTCGTCCGCGTGCCGGGAGATGTCCACGGTGCGCTCGCCGTTCGTGCCGAGCGGGAGGAAGTCGTAGCCCGTGTGCGGATCGCGACCGAGCTTGCACATCGTCGCCTCACCGGCTCGCAGCGTCCGGATGGAGACCCCAGCCGGATGCCGGGTCGGGCCGGAGATCTTCAGGCCCATGCCCTGGTTCCCGCCCTTGCCCTGGTTGTTGTTGGCGCCCGACACGGCGAGGGTCTTGGCGTAGCGCTGGACCTCCTCGCGGGTCATGCCGTCGCCGTTCCCCATCACCGAGAGTCGCCAGATGGGCGTGCCCCCCTGAGCCACCTCGGCGTCGATGGTGGTCCAGTCGACACCGACCCGGATCCATGGTCGGTACGGCTCCCCCTGCTCGAGCTTCTCGGCCGCTCGGCGGGTGACGGCCTCCAACTCGTTGTGGAAGGCCTCTCGGATCTCCTGGTTGGGGAGCAACTCGGCTTCGAGCTTGTCCGCGACGAAGTCCGCGTTTTCGAAATCAAATGGCATGTCAATCTCTCCTGAAAGCGGTGGCACGGATGCCACGGGTTCGTGGTGGCCACCTCGCTTCCTCCGGTGACGCCAACAGGTGACCGCCTAGAGGCGGAGAGCTGTGTGCATCGGCCGGGGTCCATTCGGCGACCGGGAGGGAGACTACATGTCGACGATGCTCAGCTCCGCGATGCCGACGGCGACGGCGGCTGCCGGTCAGATCGACGAGAAGCTGGTGTCGTACTCGTTCGCCATACGGGCGATCATCCCGTCGTAGTGGAACGGTTCACCCGGCTGCGGCGCAGGCGGGGCCGTCACGAGCCGGAACGGGGTGCCGTCGTTCGCTCCATCGATGACGACCACGCCCACCCCGTCGAAGCCGGTCTCGCGTGTGTTGGACCGGCGAGGCATCTCGGCGATCTTCTCGAGCGTGCGCACCAGCGAGCGCGGCTGCGGCTCCTCGGTGAAGACACGATCGGCCTTCGACAGGTCGAACTTGTTCATGTCGGAGGACGCGAACCGTCCCGACGCGTTGATGATGGCGAACCCGATGGCGAGCGCCTGACGGCTGGCGCCGTGCACACAGAGATGCGACGAGTTCAGCTCGTCGTAGAGACGGGGCAGCGCACGGATGTGCGCCGTCATGGTGGCCTTGGCCTCGAGCGCGATGAGGACCGCGCCCACGGGAGCCACCGGCAGCTCCGGGAGGTCCGCGAGGATCGCCTGCTGCCGAGCCGACAAGGGAATCGTGTAGCGCTCCGCCAGTTGGGCGAACGTGACCCGTCGGTCCGGCTCCCCCTCGGGGCGAGCAAGGACCAGGTCGAGATCCTTCTTCCGACCCGTGCCGTAGTCCCGCATCGTGTGATTCACACCGAGGATGACCTTGCCCTCGGCAACGTGTCGTCGGAGCAACGCCGACGAGCTCAGGAGGTCGAGGCCGATACCCCAGCAGGCGACTTTCGAGTGACGGTCGCTGCGCGAGTGGTACTGCCATCGATTCCCGTACTTGTCGGCGATTGTCGAGTCGCGCAGCGCTTCGACGAGTATCGAGGGCCCCTCCATCGATCGGATCGTAGGTGAGCGCGAGACGACCTCAGGGGACCCGCCGCTGTCGCTCTCAGCGAACGGCGGCCTCGATCCGGTCCGCAGCAGCGACGGGGTCCTCGTGTTCCCAGATCCGGATGACCGTCCATCCCGCGTCACCGAGGCGCTGATCCGTGTCGCGGTCGCGCCGCACGTTCGCATCGAGCTTCTCGCGCCACCACTCGCTGTTCGCCTTCGGTGCGGTGGCGTGGACCGGGCAGCGGTGCCAGAAGCAGCCATCGACGTACACCGCGACGCGAGCCTTCGTGAACACCAGGTCGGCACGCCGTCGAAGGCCGGGGATCGGAGCGACGTCGACGCGGTAGCGAAGTCCCCGACGCCAGACCTCGCGGCGGATGGCCAACTCCGCTGCTGTGTCCCTTCGTGCCTGGCGCTGCATCCGAGTCCGCACGACCGCCGACGAGGCGGCGGGACGAACCGGCGGGCGGGACTCAGGCGACAGAGAGCTCCTCCGCCATGTAGGCGGCATGCTCGGCGACGTCATCCAGGAATCCGTCGACGAAGCGCAGGGTGCCGCGCTCGGCCCGGGACAGGAATCCGGCGCTCGCACGCGCCGACAGAGGCTGGGCCTCCTCCAGGTCGACGATCTCGTGGAGATGGCGATACGGCTCTCGGGTTGGCCACATGGACACGTCCACCGCCCAGATCTTGCCCTTCGCTCCGAACGCGGCGGTGGGCCAACGCTCTCCGGCCTTCATCGGTTGTCCGTCGAGGATCGGCTCACCGGGGTCACGCAGCCGACGGCCGATCCAGGCAGAAACGCCAACGGTGACGGCGTTGCCGGTCAGCTTCCACCGTGGCCCCTTGCGACCCGGTCCATCGTCGGCAGGCGAGGTCCATCCGGCCGGGAATCCCTGCATCTGTTCGGCTTCTTCGACCACCGGCAGGACGATCCGCCGGCCGAGAGGTGCGGAGGGGTTCCAGACCGCAGGCTGTGACGGGATGCCGATGGTGGAGCCGCCCTTCAGCGTGGGCACCGCGTCCCGTGCCCAACCGAGGCCACGGAGTCCTTCGGTCCAGTAGAAGCCGCAGGTCTCGTCCGAGAACCACTCCGGACCGGGCTCCCCTTCGTCGTCGGCGAAGAGCACGGCGCGCGGATCGAGGGTTCGGGACGCCAGGAAGATCACTCGCTGGCGTCGCTGAGGCACGCCGGTGAAGCGCGAGTCAACGAGGCGATACGCCCACCGATAGCCGAGTGCCTCCAGCTCGTCGACGAGGTACTGCATTGCCGCCCCGCCGTCGAGCACGAGCATGTTCCGGACGTTCTCGAGCAACAGCATCGGCGCGCGAGGACGACGGATCAGGCGGAACACCTCGGAGACGAGGCCCGAGGCGCGCCCGTTGATGCCGTCCATTCGTCCGGCCTGGGACAGGTCGGTGCACGGGAAACCAGCGGACACCAGATCGACCTTCGGCAGTGATCGAAGGTCTCTCACATCCTCGACGAGCGGGACGTCCGGGAACCTCGCCGCGAGCACGCGGTGAGCCGGGTCCCAGTACTCGCAGAGCAGCTCGGCTTCGCCGCCGTGGAGGGCGAGACCTCGCTCGATCCCTCCGATGCCGGCGAACAGTCCAGCGATGCTGAAGGGTTCGCCGATCATGGGCGCCAAACTACATTGCTGAAACTCGGCATCGAACGGACCTCTGGCGAGAGCGATTGGGTCGAACAGGCGTTCGCCACCGTAGCTCGAGTCGGACGTGTGTTGCATGGACCGCTCCAGGTTCGGAGCGCCGGTCTCGGCGCTGTCATCTCCTGGGGCGGAACTCGAGCCGTCTCTGCCCGACGACCCGGGCGGCGTGCGCCCGGCAGCCTCCCGTGAAGTTCGGGGCGACTGAGCTGGCTCCACCATACGAGGGGAGCATCGGGATCAGAGCGATAGCCCCCGCTCGGCCCTCTGAGCGCCGAGCGATCTGCCCGTCCGGCTCGGCCCCAGTTCAGTGATGGCGGTCCTGGCCGCGTAGTAGGTGATCTCGTAGCCGCGCTCCTCGACGGGCGGTCTCGGCCCGATGAGAGCGTCGCCGGAAAGGTCCCAGAGAATGTGGTGCTGGGCAACCCGGCCAGCGGCCTCGATCCAGCGGCCTCGAGCTGTCGGGTCGTCGGGCACGGGGCCGAGGTGGGCAACGAGGAGCGACGTCGGCTGATCCGCTGCCTCCATGCCTCGGGCACGGGCGTCGGCCTCGATTGCGTGCTCGACGCGCTCGGGTTCGCCACGTCGCACCGCCTCGTCGAGGCGCACGGTCTGTTCCCGCGCAGATCGGGCGGCCTCAATGGCCTCGGGCAACTCGGTGAGCTCGCTCTCCAGGTCGTCGATCCATCCAGGGAGGGAGTCGACCTCCCGCTTCGCGCTCGCGATCTCGGCTCGGTGGTGTCGGCGGTGGAGCGGACGGTCGCGCTCGTCGAGAGTTCGTGTCGCATCGGCGAGACGAATTCGGGCACGGCGGATCTGGTCCTGCAGCTCACCCTCCCGCCAGGCGAGGTCGGCGAGCGCTCGGTCATGGTCGCGGAGTCGCCATCTGATCCGCTCGGCCGATGCGCGGTGAGCCGCTGCTCGACCGACGAGGGCTCGCAGCTCTTGCTCGGGGAGCGGCGCCGACGGGGTGGCATGACGCGGTCGAATCGCGTTGTCCCGGCCGCCGCCGCCGCGGCTGGCCGGCGACGTCGGTCGGTCGAGGCGCACCGCGGTCGCGGGTTGGTCGATCCAGGTTCGGGCGACGGCTTCGGCAACGACCTCGGCGGCGGAGCGCTCATCGTTCAGCACGACGAAGGCCTCGTT